>CAZTUO010000540.1:0-1655 GCA_964616355.1 uncultured Nitrospira sp. | reverse complement strand
AGATGCCCAGGGGAGGCCCCGCTTGAGGGGCCGGCGCTCTCGCGGTTGGGCTCTGCACCGACCAGGCCACGGAGGGAGTTATCGCCTCCAGCCTGGTCGGTCGCGTTTTGGGGGTCACACACCATCCAGGCCATGCTGAAGGAGGGATTCGATGGACCAGAACGGGTTGCTCGCGCAGGTGGAAAGGTTCCGTGACGCCATGGAACGATACGTGGACGAGAACGGGAGCCGCAGCGGCCTCTCTCTTTCCACACCCGAGGACGTGCTCAAGTACTGCAAGGACACCGGCATCACGTCGATCCGCCTGTGGTTCACGGACATCCTGGGATTCCTGAAGTCCTTTGCCATCACTCCTGCAGAGCTGCCCGGGGCGTTCGAGGAGGGCATGGGCTTCGACGGTTCGTCCATCGAGGGGTATCAGCGGATCCAGGAGAGCGACATGGTGGCGTTTCCGATCCCCGAGACCGCGCAGCTCATCCCCTTCCGGATCGGCGGTTCGAAGGCGATCCGCATGTTCGCGGAAGTTCGCAACCCGGACGGCACAGCGTACGCGAGTGACCCCCGCCAGATCCTGAAGCGCGCCCTCGGTGCCTTGAAGAGGCACGGCTTCTCGCACATGAACATCGGCCCCGAGGCCGAGTACTTCTATTTCCAAAACGGGAGCGAGCCGAAGATCCTGGACCAGGCGGGCTACTTTGACATCGTCCCCGTGGACCTGGGCGAGGACCTGCGCGAGGCCACGGTCTTCGCCCTCGAATCCATGGGCATCCCCGTGGAGTACATGCACCACGAGGTGGCGCCGAGCCAGCACGAGATTGACCTGAAGTACCAGGAGGCACTCCGCATGGCGGACGCGCTCCAGACCCACAAGTGGCTGGTCAAGGAAGTGGCGCGCAGGAACGGCGTCTTTGCCACCTTCATGCCCAAGCCCCTCTACGGCGAGAACGGGAGCGGCATGCACACGCACCTCTCCATCTTCAAGGACGAGAAGACGAACGCCTTTTTCTCGAGAACGGAGAAGTATCACCTCTCGGCTACGGCACGGCACTTCCTGGCCGGCGTGCTTGCCCACGCCCGGGAGATGGCGCTCATCACGAACCAGTGGTACAACTCGTACAAGCGGCTCGTCGTCGGGTTTGAGGCGCCGGTCTACATCGCCTGGGCAGAGCGGAACCGCTCCGCCCTCGTGCGCGTGCCGGTCTACAAGCCGGGCAAGGAGCTGGCCACGCGCATCGAGCTCCGCTTCCCCGACGCCGCCTGCAATCCCTACCTAGCTTTCGCGGTCATGCTGGCGGCAGGACTGGACGGGCTCGACAAACAGCTGCCGCTGCCGGAGCCGATGCAGCGCGATCTCTACGAGCTCACGCCCGTGGAGCGCGAACGCCTGCAGATCGAGTCGCTGCCTCACGACCTGTATGCGGCCGTGAAGGCGGCGGAGAGCAGCCCGCTGGTGAGGGGCACGCTGGGTGACGAGGTGTTGGCGAAGCTGGTGGAGACGAAGCTCACGGACTTCGACCGGTTCCGCACCTACATCTCGCCCCTCGATTTGACGGAGCATCTGCGGCTCTAGCCGCTCCCGCGAGGGCGAGCCCGCCGAGCGGCGGGCGCTCGCGCTCGAAGCGGTTGAGCAACTCGGCGGAGAAGTGCTGGGCATC
>CAZTUO010000539.1:1692-1931 GCA_964616355.1 uncultured Nitrospira sp. | reverse complement strand
GGCCGCCATGCTCGTCCTGGAGAGCGATCCCGACGACGCGGAGGCCTGCAACCTGGTGTTCCGGGCGTTCCACACCATCAAAGGGACTTCGGCCTTCCTCGGCCTCCCTGCGGTGTCCGAGCTGGCCCACCGCGCTGAGTCGCTGCTCAGCCGCGTCCGGGACCGCGAAGTCCGGTTCAGCGGCGCGTACGCGGAGCTGGCGCTGCGCGCGCTGGACTTGCTGAAAGCGTACGTCTCGT
>CAZTUO010000539.1:0-1682 GCA_964616355.1 uncultured Nitrospira sp. | reverse complement strand
CCAGGGCGCGCTGGCCGGCAACCCTCTGGTCAAGCCTGAGGGCTACGACGAGCTCCTCGAGATCCTGGCTCATACCGAGGCCGCCCCAGTCGGGCCGGAATCGGACTTGCTGGCCGCCCCTGTCGCAACCGAGCTCCGGCGCGAGCGCGGGGAAGGACCGCAGGAGACAGCCGGCGCAGCGGTACCCGCCGCTCCGGCCAAGGAGACCCGTTTCACCGCCACCCAGCCCGTGGCCGACGCCTGGACAAGAGTGCGCACCGACCGTCTCGACAGGCTCGTCGATACGATCGGAGAACTGGTAATCGCCCACGCCCTCCTCGCCGAGGAGGCGCACGTTCTCGAGGGCACCGCCTCAGGAGTAGCTTCCAAGCTCGCCCACACCGGCAAAGTGGTCCGCGAACTCCAAGACCTGAGCATCGCCATGCGTATGGTTCCCCTCAGGTCTACGTTCCAGAAGATGGCCCGGGTGGTCCGGGATGTGGCCCGCAAGCTCGGCAAAGAGGTGGAATTCGTCACCGCCGGCGAGGAGGCCGAGATCGACCGGAACATGGTCGAGCTCCTCAACGATCCTCTCGTGCACATGATCCGCAACGCCGTAGATCACGGGATCGAGCCACCCGAAGTGCGAAAAGCCCACGGCAAACCCCCGGTGGGCGTGATCCGCCTATCGGCATGCCACGCCGCCGGAAACGTGCTCATCGAGCTCAGCGACGACGGAAGGGGCCTCGATCGCGGAAAGATCATGAAGGAAGCGGTGTCCCGCGGGCTCATGGACGCGGAGTGCACCCTCTCGGACAGCGAGCTTTACAATCTCATCTTCGAGCCCGGATTCTCCACTGCCGAAGAGGTCACCGCCGTGTCCGGCCGGGGCGTCGGGATGGACGTGGTCAGGCGGAACATCGAAGCGGTGCGGGGGCGGATCGAAGTGATCTCCACGCCCGGCAAGGGGTCCACTTTCCAGATCCGGCTCCCCCTCACCCTGGCTATCACGGATGGAATGCTTGTCCGCGTGGGCGCCGAACGCTACATCGTTCCTACGGTCAACATCCAGATCAGCTTCCGCCCAACGCCCGAGCACCTCTTCACAGTGGCTGGACGCGGGGAGATGGTCCTCCTGCGCGAACAGCTGATTCCGCTCGTGCGGTTGCACCGGCTTTTCCACATCCCGGACGCCCTCGCCGATCCCACGCAGGCGCTCCTTCTCATCCTGGCCGTGGGAGAGCGCCGCTGCGCCTTGCTGGTCGATGAACTCCTGGCGCAGCAGCAGGTGGTAGCCAAATCGCTGGGTACGGCCCTCGGCCCGGTACCAGGGGTCTCGGGCGCCGCGATCCTGGGCGATGGCCGCGTGGGGCTGATCCTGGACCCGGCGCAGATCATCGCCCTCAGCCGGCGGCAGCGCGCCACCGGAGCAGGACGCGGCGCCCAGGAAGCCTCGGCTGCTTGACGGACCTCTTCCGGCAATAGACCCAGAGGCACAGGAGGTTCCCATGAAGCTGGGATTCAGACCGATGCGGCCGAAACAGTCGTATGGCCCCGGACGAATCGCAGTGACGGATTCCACGGTGCGGGAGCAGATCGCTCTCCTGGGGCTGACGGAAAAAGACTTGGGAGTGCTCGCCCGGTGGAAAGTCGCCTGCGCACCGGCCGCCGACCGCCCGCCAGGCCCCCAAGGCCGAGCTACA
>CAZTUO010000538.1:0-1934 GCA_964616355.1 uncultured Nitrospira sp. | reverse complement strand
AGGATCAGGCCGCGTTCCGAAGAACATTGCTGTCGCATCACATGGTGATCACCGCCGAATGGCCCGATTCTCAGAAGCCCTCGGTGATCAAGCGCTCAAACGGAACGCTTTCCATCGTGGCAAAGACCGAAGACACCAGCGGCGCGGTCTTCTACGGTCTCACGAACTTCCACGTCGGCGCACCCGACTTCAAGAGCTTGCCGGCGAACGTCGAGTTCTTCGTCGGGATCCTCATCGTGGATGATCAGCGGATCGCCCGACGCTTCATGTTCCGGGCACGACTTGTGGCAATTGATCCCGCATGGGATCGCATGCTGCTTCAAGTACAGATCCCGCGAAATCCGAATGATCTGGGGGAGGAATTCTTGAAGCGGCTCGCCGCAGACGAATTCCCTACGACCTACGACTATGGCATGCTCATGCGGAACATCGTGCCGGCGCGGTTCGCCGATCTCCAGCGGCCGCCCGAACGCGGCACGCAGCTCTGGCTTGCAGGCTTTGCCGGCGGAAGAGCTCCGCGAGTCGTGGAGCTTGCAATGAACTTCGAGGACCTTGCGGGCAGGTACCAATTCAACTTCGCCGAGTTCACCCTGCCGCGGGTCTGGACCATGGATGTCGTCAGCCCGCCGGTCGGCGGCATGTCCGGGGGGTTCGTGTATGCGAACTCCGGCGAAGTCATCGCGCTCTTCCATGGACACTTTGCAGTGCAGAACGTCGCGATCCTCGTGGCGACCACGCCGGCACCAGACGTGAAGGCTTGGACCGCCGCGCAGCTCGCGACATTGGGGGTGCAGCTGCCATGACGCGCACACTCAGGCTTTGCCTGCTCGTGACCGCCCTGATCGCGACCGCGGCTCCCCGTGCGCTCGCCGATCCCAAGTTCGCCGGCCTCATGCAGACGGTTGTGCCGTTCCGCGCGGAGATTCCCTTTCGCGACGAAGTGCGCACCGTCGGCTCATCCGCCGTCATACTGAAGAAGATCGTACAGGCGGATCGAACGATCCTCTACGTCATGGTGCCGCCAGGGCCGCTGTTCGGCGACAGCCCGCTCAACATCCAGCAGGCGGCTAAGTATGTCTCGATCGGCGGATTCGAGTTCACCGCGGAGCAGACCGGAGGCCTCTGCTGGTCAGCGGAAACGGTCATCCTCAAAGTGATCATTCCCCGCGAGAGTAAGACGTATCTGCCGAACATCTATGACCGGCTCGCCGGGAGCGTCGCCGCAGTGGGCGCGTGGGAGACGGGTAACCGCTACCCGCTCGCCAACGCGAACTACTGGGTGGCAGGATACGATTTCGCCGGCGACGTCTGGGAGCTCGTGAGGATCAAACCGATCAGCCAGCAGGTGACGTTCGCAGGCGCCGATGTGTCAGCCATCAATCCCAACAAGCCCCAGAGCCGTCCGACCGTGATCTACCGGTTCAAGGGCGAGAACCTCGAGCAGGCGGCAACGGCCGGCAACCTCGTAGTAGACGGCGGGGGAACGCTTGTGGCGATCGTACTTGAAATCGCCGAGTCGAAAGCGTACTTTAGCGCAATCCCAGCTCAGCCCGTCTTCGAATGCGCCAAGGCATTTTTTGAGGGCGCAAAGATCACATTTCCGTAATGTACCTTCCTCGGGCAGGAAAGAACCTCCTGCCCGCTTTTTGTGTTATCGCAGTGCTTCGATCGCCTCTGCCAGCATTTGCATATACAGATTCAATCCGACTGCATTCATCGCGCCCGATTGCTGTTTGCCCAAAATATTCCCCGCGCCGCGGAGCTCCAAATCTTTCATTGCGATTTCGAACCCCGCGCCCAATGCTTCCGATTCCTGGAGTGCAGCAAGCCGCTCGGCCGCGATGTCCGTCAGGTGCCGCGGCGCGTATAAAAAGTACGCGTAGGCCTGCTGGCTTCCCCGCCCCACCCTGCCTCGTAACTGGTGCGCCTGCGCA
>CAZTUO010000537.1:0-1938 GCA_964616355.1 uncultured Nitrospira sp. | reverse complement strand
AGGCCCAGGAACTTGGTCGCGTTGCGATCCAGGCCCGCGTCGATCAGCATCTGCGACAGCAGGGGCAGCGCGCCGGCGGTGTCGGCGGTCAGGAACAGCGATGTCGCGCCCGTTTCGCGCGCCCGCGCCACGATACCCGACCGGCCGGTCTGCGGCAGCGCTCAGCCAGCCTGCGCGGCCACCTTCTCGTAATGGTTCTTGAGGAGCTTCAACATCGCATCCACGCTGTTCCGCATCTGCTCGGCCGTCCACTTGGACCCCTCCGGCTGGTTCTCGATCTTGTAGATCTCCCGCAGGACATTATCCCGCGTCTGCATGAGATCGAGGACTGCAGCCAGCGCCTTGGTGTTGTCCTTGTTCTTGCCGATCAGCGCATCCACCTTGGCGATAATCTGATCCACCTGCGCCCGGTAGGCCTTCGCATCCTTCGGGAGATTCTCGACGTTCAGCTCCTCCGCCGCCGCAGAGCCGAAGCCTCCCCACTGCCCCAGCGGGCTGCCGAGCCATGTCCCCAGCCCAGCCAGCACTGCCGCCACAACCACAAGCCCTCGCCTCACCGTCCCGCCCATGCCATCCTCCTTTCTCGCAGAGAACCTGTCCTGTCCAAGACGTTTCCCGTTCTCGTCCTGGCCGCAAAGGCGAGTGAGGGTATTAATCAATCTCTTGGCGGTTGTCAATGGGTGGGCGGGCCGCCCCCGGGCGAGGTTGAGGCAACAGGACCGAGGCACGGCCAGTGGGGTGGGTTACTTTGGCCGTGCGACCCACACCGTCTTGCCCTGCTTGTCGAAGAGCGTGAGCTGAGGCTCGCCGCCGGCGTCAACTAGGAACTGCCCGCTGACCGTCTGACCGTTCCGCCGCATCATGTAGAGGCCAGTCGCGCCTTCCTTCGTCGCAGTCCAGATCCCACGCACTGTGCCGCTTTCATCGAGCAGCACGAAGGAATTGGCGGAGACGACTCGAGGGGCGGTACTCGGCGCAAAGGCCCAGAGCGGCGGATCCAGCACCACGACCGCGGCCAGGACCCCCCCCAGAAACCCAGCGAGCATGGGAACCAGCAACATGAAGGCTTTCGAGTTCACGGTGCCTCCTTGTGTTGATCGGAACGCCTTGGCCCGATGGACCTCCCTGCGGGGCCGCCTCCCACTCTCTCGCCCCCACCGACCGGAGGGAAGTGTAGCAGGTCCCGAGAGAAAAACAACCGCATAGCTCCCCGGCCGCCGCTAGCTCCTATAGGGGGAAGCGTAAGCATCGCCGGGCGAGATATACTCGCCCCCATGCTTCATTGTCCTGACTGCCGCAGCACGCACCTCTGGCGGCTCCGCCGGAAGAGCTGGGAGCGCGTACTGAGCCTGCTGGGCTTCTTCCCCTTCCAGTGTCAGAACTGTGCTCGCCGCTTTCGCGCCAGACCGCTCAGGTATCGGATCATCTTTTAAGGCGGCCGAGGCTGCCTTGGAGGATGCTCACAGACAGGCGGGATCGGCGACCAGATCGCAGGCCAGCGGTCCACTCACCAGGGGGCTCATGTAGCGGGCCGAAGGGTCGCCAGCCCCCATCGGCGCGTTGACGGGCGGGCCCCCGGGCATCCCCGGTAAGCCTCGGCCGGCGGAGGGCGACAACCTCCCGGAGCTTGAGGCCTGGAGTTGGGTCACCCCAGGCACTTGAGCCATCCCCTGGACCTGGGCGCCCCCAGGAGCCTGGCCTGGCATCGGGCCCACCCCGCCGCCGGGCAACGCGGGCAATTGCGGCCCAACGGCAGGCGTCTGTGCGACCTGCCCCTGGGCGCTGGCAGCACCTGGCGTCACTTGCGCGGCCGTCCACAGAACTATGGCCCCCACACCTCCGAGCGCGCCAGCCACCAAGACGATCGCCAACCGCTGGGTCATGCCCCTCTTGTATATGGAGGGCTAATTGATGAATCCTCGTCGTCGGATGCATGCG
>CAZTUO010000536.1:0-1950 GCA_964616355.1 uncultured Nitrospira sp. | reverse complement strand
GTGCGGGAAAAGCTGGCCCTCAAAGAGGGGGATGAGCTCGTCGTCGAGGTTGCCGCTTTCGAGTCGAACATCCTCCTCGCGCTTGAAGTGTGTGAAGAGCCCGGTGCACAGGCTTGCGGTGAAGGACCGCGCGGGCACGTACATCCCGGACTGCATCAGGAGCTGCGCGATGCCCAGGCTCCGAAGGAAAGTCGACTTTCCGCCCGAGTTGGACCCCGTGATGAACACGAGGTTCTTGCCGTCCGCCCCCAGATCGTTGGGGACCACGGGCCGGTCCAGCGTCAGGACGAGCGCCGCATCGTACAGGCCCCGGAAGGACAGCCGCCCCTCAGAGTCTGGAGCGGGTTGGGGCAGGCAGATGGCATAGCCCCGGCCGGTGAGCGCTTCGTGGAGGTTGAGACAGCCGACGTAGAAGGCGAGCTCCGCCCGAAGCATGGCGAAGAAGTCGCGCACGTGGTCGGCGGCTCGCCCCAGTGCATCCGCGGCGGAGGCGACGGCCAGGTTCCGGAGCTCCTGAAGGGCCCGCGCTCCGGCCTCGTCCCGGGGGGAGAGCTCGAACCGGTAGACGGGGGGCTTCTCAGCGAACAGGCCCCTCCACCAGTCCCGCAGCGTTCGGCGGTCGATTGGTAGCGGATGCCCTTGTTGGCTGCTCCCAGCTCCGCGCTCAGGAGCACGCCGTGAGGGAACTTCAGTTGACGGAGGTGATGCTCGACCTCCCCTAGGTACGCCGCGTTCAGATTCTCCCGGATGGTGGTGAAGCACCGAATCCAGCCTTCCGCACGGAAGTGGGGCCCGTGCTCCTCCGCGATCTCCCGGAGCTCCCGCAGCGGCGGGAGGAGTTTACCGAGCGTCTCCAGGGCGTCGCGGAGGACCCAGTCGGGGTAGCGGGAGAGCACGCCGACGTAGTGGCCTCGGATGCGCTCTGCGGCCTCCACGGTAAGGGCATAGAGCCGGCGCGCCACCTCCGGGTGCTCCAGGCAGTCCTGCAGGATGGCCTGCCGGTACCGGATGACCTCGAGGTCTCCCCGCACGCCTTCCAGCAGAACCCTGCGGCTCACCTCATGGATCCAGTCGTCGTCCCGCGCCATGGCGGAGAGAAGAGGGGCCAGGTCCAGGTCCCGCTCCAGATCCTCTGCGTTCGGAGGAAGGCCGGCGCGGGGATCGAAATCCGGGGGACGGTGCGAACGGTAGCCCGTGCGCCCCGCGGTACGCTCTGCCACCGCCCGCTGCGCCCACTTCCAGTCGAAGTCCGCGTCGGGGTAGATCAGCCGGGCCTTCATCGTCGCTCCCGGATCTGCTCGGCGGTGAGTCGGTGCTTCCGGGCGAGGGCCACAGCGTATGCGAGGCCGTCCGCGGGCCGCCGCTCGATGCGGTAGGTGCGCACTTCGGGGTTGTGGGGATCCACGGTGGCCACCATGCTCACCGTCCTCTCGTCGAGGGAAGCGAGCTCATCCAGAAAGGTGACCCACACGCAGAAAGCATCGCGCTCCAGGATGGCCGCGGCGATCCGCTTGCTCAGCAAGAGGGCATCGTGCAGGGAGGTGGAGGAGAAGATCTCGTTGACGATGAGGAGGCTGCGGGGCGTGGCGTGCTCGCGGATCTCGCGGATCCGGAGGAGGTCGTCCTCCAGCTTCCCCACGAGGCCCTCCGGGTGCTCCCCCCGCTCGAAGTGCGTAAAGATCCGGTCGGGGAGGCGGAGCCGGGCCTCGGTGCCGGGTACGGGACATCCCAGGGCCGCGAGGTAGGCGAGCTGCCCGATGCTCCGGGCGAAGGTGGTCTTCCCGCCCTGGTTGGGGCCGGTGACCACCAGCAGGCGCTCGGGATCGTTCAGCTCGAAGTCGTTGCAGACGGGGAGGGTACCCTCCCGCACGAGCTTATGGGCAAGGGCCAGATCGAAGCACCGGCGGGCATAGATCCGCCTGTGTACATCCGTCACGTGGGGGTAGCAGA
>CAZTUO010000535.1:0-1951 GCA_964616355.1 uncultured Nitrospira sp. | reverse complement strand
CCAATGATGAAGCGTGCGCCGCCCAGGGGCGAGCTAGCCACACGGATGCGGCCACCGTGGTTCGCCACAATGGTCGCGCAGATGGACAGGCCGAGGCCGGTGCCGCGGCCGGCCGGTTTGGTGGTTTGGAACGGGGCGAAGATGAGCTTGCGCAGGTGCGGCGGAACCCCGGGGCCGTCGTCGTCCACGGTGATGATGGCGCGTTGCCGGCGCCGGAGCGTCGAGACGTGGACGATCCCCTCGCCCTTGTGGTCGCGCACGGCGTCGCAGGCGTTGTCAATCAGGTTGAGCAGCACCTGCTGAATCTGGTTCGCCGACCCGCACACCCAAAGCTGGCCCGTGTCGGCCGGGTAATCCGCCAGCAAGCGGACGTTCTGCATCTCCAGGTGGTGCCGGCAGAGGGCCAAAGCAGCGCGGACGACCTCGACCAGCGGAACGGGCTCGTGGTTCGCGGGCCATTGGCGGGCGAAGTTCAGCAGGTTTCCGACGATCTCTCCGGCTCGCCGCGCTTCGGCGAGGACGAGTTCGAGATCGTCGCGGAGCTGCTTGGGGAGCCTTCCGCCCGCGCGGTAGAGGGGCGAGCCGCCCGGCTCAGGGAGTGCGCCGAAGGCGAGGATGGATTGGACGGTCGCGACGATGCTGGCCAGAGGATTGCGCAGGTCGTGAACCACGCTCGTGGCCATCCGACCGATCAGTTCCAGCTTGTCCCGCTGCGCCGCTTCGCGGCTCGTGCCCTGACCTCGACGGCGCCCGGCCGCCTCGACCCCGACGGTGAGGAGCGCCCGGGTGTTACTCACCGGTGACCGCCCAGCCGACGGCAGGACGGGCTTCGGCGAGGATCCGGTCCGCCAGAGCCTGCCGCTCGCTGGCATGGTGGAGGGTGGCCTTGAGGTCATACAGATCCGACCGCGGTCCGGTAGACTCGACGGCGGGCAGCCCCTCGTCGGTGACCTGGCCCGGCAATTCGAGCAGCCGCATCACCGCCGCGAGGCGCTGTTCGACATCGAGGAGCACGTCGCTCAAGGCCTGGAGCTGTTGGGCGGTGATATCCTGGAACTGGAGGCAGGAGAAGAGATAGTTGACCTCATCCCGGAGGGCAGCTGGGAGGTGGCGGGCGCCCGGACAAGCGTCGGGCCCGCCGTCCCCGAACGCTTCTTCCAACTGATCAACCAGGATCTTGGTCCGGTCGAGTCCGTCCAGGATGGCCGTGGTGGCCGATTCCGTGGCTGACGCGACTTCTTCCAGCCGCGCGTGGGTGTGGCGCAGGCGTTCCATGGTTCGGGAGGCGATCAGCTGGCGGCTCTGCCGCACGCCCCCCAAGGCACAGCTGACCTCTTGGTAGGCCTTGAGCAGGACCTTGGGGAGGACCTGCAGCCGGGGGCGCGCCGCCAGCGCAGCGGCCAGCCGGTACACCTCGCCGGCCGTGCCATCCGGATTGCCTCCGGCCTTCGCAATCAGTTCTTCCAATAATTGGAGCGTGCGCTCGAGGTCGCGACCGAGGGTTTCCAGACTGTTGCGGGGCATACAGCGCTGCCGAACCTCAGGGTTGCGGGGTGGCCTGCACGGCGGCGCGAACTTGATCAATCTTCTCCTTGAGCACCTGCGGGGTGAAGGGCTTGACGATGTAGCTGGACACTCCGGCCTCCACGGCAGCCAGGATGTCCTCCTTGACGCTGCGCGCGGTCACCATCAGGACGGGAACGCGGGCGCTGTCCGGCCGGGCACGCAGGGCGCGGACGAAATCGAGCCCGCCCATGACGGGCATGTTCCAGTCGGTGATGATCAGGCCGATGGAGGCGTCGAACTTTTCCAGCGCTTCGGCGCCATGGAATCGCGCGCACAGAGCCTGGCGACGAATTACACCATGGCCATCGGCTATCTCGCCGACATCCGGCTGACCGTATTGAGCTACCGAGCCACGTTGCTGCGCGCATTGGTGCTGCACGACGGC
>CAZTUO010000534.1:0-1958 GCA_964616355.1 uncultured Nitrospira sp. | reverse complement strand
CGGTCAGGGTGATGGCCCTGAGGTATGCTACTCAGGGTAGATACCCGATGCAACAAAAATCTAATTTTGAGATAGGTTCTAGACAGATAGGCGGGCTCTCGAATTAGCTAAACATGATGCGGAAAAAGTCCCAATATGTCAATGGAGACCGTTGGTTTGTGAACACATTGGGGAAGCCCATGCAGAGGGGGGACTGCCCCCTATCGCTCGCTGCCCGGGATGATGCTACAGGGGACTCTTATGTAGAGGGTGGTCCCATTGCCCGGTGTCGATTCGATCTCGATCGTCCCGTTCACCAGGGCGACGCGCTCGCGCATGCTGTGCAGGCCAAGGTGGTTCGCGGCCCCGGGGCTCCGCAAGGTCGCTTCGACATCGAACCCGCAGCCATTATCCTCCACGATCGCCTGCACCCAGCCTGCCCGTCGTTCCAGGACGATACTGACCAGTGTCGCCCTGGCATGTTTGGCCACGTTGGTCAGGGCTTCCTGGAGGATGCGATAGAGGGACGTCTCGATGGCTGGGGGCAGCCGAGGCGTCTCCAACCCCTGGACATGGAGGTCCAGCAGGATCCCGTGGGCCTTCGTGTATTCGGTTGCATATCGTTCCAGCGCAGCGACCAGCCCCAGGTCATCCAGCACGCTGGGCCGCAGGCCCATGGCCAGCCGCCGGATCTCGTCCAGTGTCCGGGCGGCGACCTGCCGGAACTGGCGGGCCTGGGCTCGGGCGGTCTCCAGGATCGGGGCCGACTCGATCGTGTGCAGCCCGAGCAGCAGGGACATCAGCGCCTGCCCGGTCTCGTCGTGCAATTCCCGCGCGAGCCGGCGGCGTTCTTCCTCCTGCGCGGCCATGACCTGATCCAGCAGGCGGGTCCGTAGCTCGGCCGCCTGCACCTGGTCCGTGATGTCCCGCACCAGGCTGCTGAAATACCGCCGGCCCTGTTGCGTGAACTCCCAGAAGGCCAGCTCCAGCGGAATCTCTCGGCCGCTCTTGTGCCGGCCGGGCATATGCACCCGTTCCCAGGTGAGCTGCCGCTGCCCGGTGGCCTGGTAGCGGGCCAGGCTCGCCTGGTGCCGGGCGCGCAGCCGCTCGGGCATCAGGACGGTGAGCGACTGGCCGACCAGCTCGGCCGCCGCATAGCCGAAGATCTGTTCCGTGGCCCGGTTGGCGAAGACAATGACCCCGGTCTCGTCCATGGTGATGATCGCCTCGGCGGCGGTTTCGGCGACCATCCGATAGCGTGCTTCGCTCTCGCGGAGCGCCGTCTCGGCTCGCTGCCGCTCGTGAATCTCCTGGAGCAGCCTGGCATTGGCTTCCGAGAGGGCCGCCGTGCGCTCCAGGACCCGGCGTTCCAATTCCTCCTGGGCTTGACGCAGGGCCGCCTCGCTGGCTTCCAGCGCTTCCGTGCGCTGGTGCAAGAACTTCGAGAGGGCTTCAATCTGGGCGAACCCCTCGGCGTTTTCCAGGGCCGCCCCGGCCAGCGTGGCGATGAATTCGGCCAGGCAGCGTTCGTCCTCGCCGAAGAGCCCGTCCACGTGGCGCTGGGTCACATAGAAGCAGGCAGCCGGCTGCCCACGGACGAGGATCGGCGCGCAGAGGACCGAGCGCGCGCCGGCGAGCACGACACTGTCGGTCGTGTCCGGCGACAGGCCTTCGGTCACGACGACGGGGCGGCGGAGATCTAGAGCGCGACGGACGAGGGTCTGGCTACAGGCCGCATCCGTCTCATCAGTTCTGGCCAAGCGATCCTCGTCGGCATCGGCCGTGCTCTCCATCGTGAGCACGAGGCAGCGCTCGCCCCGCAGCAACTTCAGGGCACCCTCCTTGACGGCGGCGAAGACCGTGTCAGGGGAAAGCGCGGCGGCGATCCGGCGGCCGACCTCCTGGACGGTGGCGAAGCGGTCCGCCAGGGAGCAACTGTGTTGGGTGTCAAGGTGTCACGTGAGAAATTCTGGATGACC
>CAZTUO010000533.1:253-1962 GCA_964616355.1 uncultured Nitrospira sp. | reverse complement strand
AGCTGCAGCGCAGATAGCAGTCCGATCGCAAGCGGAGACTGGGAAGAGTCTGGCGGCTGCGCGGGTCGAATGACGGTTTGTCTTTGAGGAAGGCACCGATCTTCCACAGGGCAAGGCTCAGGAGAAACCTTTTCTGCGTGTCGTCGAGGGCAAGGTTTTTCAGTCCGAGCACGTCGAGCTCGAACCACGCGGTGACGTTCTTGGGCACAATCCTGCCTTTCGCGGCGATGCTCTGTCCCTTGTTGGCCCGTTCCTCGCGGGCGGACTCAGGCTCGATGGCATCCCACTTAACCATCCCATAATGGACCTCAGGTTCGTCGGCCAGTTCAGCCTCAATGCGTGCGTGCAAAAGCCGGGCTTGGCGCAGACCCACAAACTTCCACTGCACGAACTGGAAGCCGTGGAGCAACGCTCCGGGATCGAGCACGAAGATGATCTTTTCGAGTTCGGCCCGCTTGTCGAGGGGCCAGGAGTCGCCATTTTGTTCGAGTCCCAATTTCGACTCAAGCAGCTGCTTCATCGTCGGGCCGCCATTAATCGCTGCTTCGAGCACGTAAGACGATGCGCAACGGTGCGGCTCACAAAGGTTTGTCGTTAGAAGATCACCCTCGGAATCGCGAACCGCGATAACCGGAAGACCCTTCAGCTCGTCGATCCACACACCTGGGTCTTTCATGCAGACTGCCTCGAGCCGGTTCGCCATGCTCTGCTCGCTCTCGACGAGGCACCAGCGGCGCCCGTCCTTGTCTCGGTAGATGCACGGTCCTATGTCCGGGAAGCCCGTGGGCTGGAGAAAGTGCCCGTTCGCTAACACGAGAGTAGCGGTGATCAAGACATGGTCCTGGCTGTAGAGGGTTTCGAGTAGAGAGCCGGTTTGTCCGGCACCACTGTCGGTTTGGGGATTCATATTGTCACCTCCATTTCACTGACGAACTCGTTTTCCTGTTCCTCTGTGGGGACCCACAGCCTGCGTGCGAGCGCCATCACATCCCGCCTCGCGATCGGGACGATGAGTGCCACCGAGAGCCGCGCAGCCTCGAGATCCGAAACCCAGGGCTCGAAACGAGCCACCGCTTTCCCCGTGGGCCTTGGCTCGTGGTGCCACGGGAGACCATCTACGCGAAGCCGGGAGAGCGCCCGCGCGACAGCACGCTTGACCTGCTCTGGCTGCCCTGTGTTGAGTAGCCTTACTACCTCTCCGTCCCGGGGAGGGCGCGAGTCGGGAGCGGGCTGGATCCCGAGCTCGAGCCACAAGCGGAGCGCAGCATAAGCAGGCGGGACCACGGCTGCGTTTCCTGGCCCTTCGGGCTCGCGCGCTGGCGGACAACTCTGCCAGTCGAGCAGCGCGAATAACGCGGCAAGGCGGTGGACTTCGCACACGTCCACCTCGCCCAGGAGCAAGGCAGCGATGTCCTGGAGGGACGCGTACCTTGCCCCGGCAAAGGGCAAGCGGTCGAGGTCAACGCTGTCGAGCCAGCGGTGCCAGAGGAGCGCCCTGAAGTCGCCAAGCGGATCGAGACCTGCCCAGTGGAGAAGGCGAGAGGGGAGCGGGTCTGGGATTTTCCACGACCGCTTTGTCCAGTCATACCTAACGGGAAGCATGTGTTCGAGCACAGGCCCGACGGCTACCTCGCCACTCTGCGCTTTGACGCCGAGGATCGAGCCGATGGCACGGCCCAGGCGATAGGCGGGATCGGCCTTGAGCCTAT
>CAZTUO010000533.1:0-239 GCA_964616355.1 uncultured Nitrospira sp. | reverse complement strand
CGCGCTGGAAGCAGCGGCACTGCACGAGGCTGGCGGCCGCCGTCCTCAAACTCGCGACGCAGTGCACCCGGAAGAAGGATGGAGCGGTTCAGCTCCCACAGAGCGTCGAGCACATCGCGATAGGCGTCAAGACCCGGCTCGTCGACGGCCGCATGAATCCGCTCTTCGACGCGCGCACGTGCAGCCCGCAGCCGATCGGTTGCGAACTGGTCAAACCAGCCCGCTTCAGCTAGCGGGGC
>CAZTUO010000532.1:0-1964 GCA_964616355.1 uncultured Nitrospira sp. | reverse complement strand
GCGAATCTGGCCACTGCAGGGTTGCTCGTTTGCTGACGGGGCGACGATGCACCCTCTAGCAATGCCTATGCCGCGTGGGTCTCGAGGCAGGAATGGTGTAAGTAGGCGGGAAATCAGGATTGTGATCCGAGAGTCGCCAGTAACCCGTCGTGGAGTCCCGCGAATCGTGAAATAGCACGATGCGACCGTGCTGGGAAACGGGCGAGGAAGCCGTGCGGTCCCTGCCTCGGCGGGATGGGTCAGATGGATTGCTTGGAATGTAGAGGGAGTTTAATTTCTGTTACCGGTCCGGCGCCTGCAATCGGGCCAGCCGGGCCTGGTTGGCTTCGCGGTCAATCCCGGCCTCGATGAGGGCTTTCAGCACGGCGATCAATTCACCCGTGACCCGGTCGCGGATGGCAGGCTGATCGACCTCGCCGAAGATCCGGACCGCCTCCTCGTAGGCCGCCCGCGCGGCTTCCAGGTGCCTCGGCTTCTCAATGCCCAGGTCGGCGAACAGCCGGTGGGTTGCGCCGAGGTTGCTCTGCGCTCGGCCGTACCCGACCCAGGCCCGCTGCTGGCGGCGCAGACGGACCGCCTCCTGCAGGTACAGCTCCGAGCGCCTGAGATTCCGTTCGGGCTCAATCCCGCGCTGGGCCATGACCTGATAGGTCAGCCCGAGGTTGTTGAGGGTGCCGGCGACGTTCTCCTGATGGAGCAGCTTGCGCCAGAAGCGCAGGGCCCGCTGCAGGGCCTCCTCGGACTGGGCGAGGCGCTGCGCGGGGAAGGGCGCCGTCTCCCCGATGAGCCGGTAGGTGAGCCCCAGGCTGTTCAGCACCGTCGCGAAGGCCGCCTCGTTGCCGAAGTTCTCGAGGACGCCGGCGGCCTCCTGCAGCACGCTGGCGGAATAGGCGAGGTTGATCTCCGGCTCCGCACCCGCTTCTGCCAACTGGCGCCGGGCGACCCCCAGGTTGCCGAGGATTTCTCCGTACAGGAGGCTGGGCGGGTCCTCTTCCAGGAGCGACCGGGCCTCGTCGTAGGCCGCGATCGCCTGCTGCAGGTGCTGCACCGGCTCGTCCCCCCGCTCGGCCCGGCGGAGCCAGGCGAGCCCCTGACCAAGCTTCTCCTCCGCCGCTCGCCGCCGGGCGGCCCGCTCCTCGTCCAGCACCCATGATCCGGCCGCCTCCTGCCCGACGAGGGGATGTCGCGGGCTGCTGGATCCAGCCGGTGCCATGGGGCCCATGGCGACGAGGCAGCCCACCGAGACCGCTGCTGCCCACCGACGGGTCGTCATGCCTGTGTCCCACCCACCCGAGAGATGGTCCCATGCTAAGCCGCGGGCGCCGGCCTCGCTATCCCCCACTTCGACGGGATGGGCACCACCGGGCCGGCTCACGGGCTGGGCTCGACCGACTCGATCCGCAGCCGCACCTTGCCCACCACGTCCACGAGCGGCAGGAGATCAGCCGGGCGCTCGCCGTCAAGCAATTTAATGTGGGTTGCGTCCACGCCGACCTGCCCGAAGGTCGGGTCCACCGGCAGCCAGCCAGCGCCGACTCGGCTCTCGGCCCAGGTGTGGTAGAAGAAGCCTTCCAGCTCGGGCGAGTACACCAATCCGTTGGTGACGCGGGTGGGAATCCCGAGGCTGCGCGCGAAAGCCGCGTAGAGGAGCGTCAAGCCCTGGCATTCCGCCTTCCGCTCGTTGAGCACGTCCACCGAGGAGAAGACGTCCACCGGTTCCTGCGCGATGTGCGTCCGGATCCAGTCCACCACTCGGCCAATGCGCGGGACGGGCTCCGTCTGGTCGCCGACGATCTCCCGGGCGAGCGCGCGGGTCCGCGGCTCGTCGCTCTGGATGGCGAGGGTCGCGGCGAGCGCGCGGGCGTGGTCCGCCTCCGGCACTGGGCTGGCCTGCCCGCCCGCCGCGGCGACCGCGGCCGGATCGGCCCGCCGGATCGCGCACGCGACCTGCTCCCCCCGCCGCT
>CAZTUO010000531.1:0-1968 GCA_964616355.1 uncultured Nitrospira sp. | reverse complement strand
AAAGAGGGCCGCCGCACTCCCGGCAGTTCTGCTTCTTGCGCTCGAGCTGCTCGCGTTCCAGAGGCAGGCCGTCGTTGTCCAGGGCCGGAGCGAAGCAGGCCGAGCAGCAAAGTCGGCGCACGGGCTCACCGTCTTCGTCGCGCAGCACGCGCCCGTTCATGACGACGAGACGCTCCACCACAGCAGGCGACCAGCGGTACGAGAGCTTCGCCTGCTCGCGCGACAGGACCACGAACAGCGGCTGGCCTCCCAGGAGGGGCAGACGCTGAAGGTCCGCGATGCTGCGGACGATAGCAGCGCCCGCCCCCGGCACCGTGGCCAGCACTTCCCGTTGCCACTTGCGCACCAGGTGGGGCGGGCAGAGGACCAGCACCCGCCGGAAGCCGGCCAGGTGGGCGGCCGCGGCGGCGATAGTGGTCTTGCCGGTCCCCATCTCGCCCACCAGGTTGGTGCCCCGGTGTCGCTGGAGGGAGAGGGCTACGGCTCGGATGGCGTCGCCCTGGGCGCCCAGGGGCCTTCGGCGGAGGCGACGCAGGTCGAAGCCCCACTGGTGGCGGTTGCGGGCCGAGTACAGCGGTGGGTAGGTGCGCAGCACCGCCCGCGTGATGGCGTTCTGGTAGGTCTCGATGAAGCGGGCCAGGTTCACGCCGCCGACTCCTCCAGCCGGCCGTCTTCGAAAAATCTGGTCCACGAGAGGGTCATGGTCTCTCCTTTCAATGGGTGCCGAGGTCCCGTCCCAGCAGCCGGCGCCGAGGGGTTGACTGACCTATGGCCTAGGTGTATAAGGCGATTGCGACGAAGGATTTTTTCCCATGCCTGACGGGGTCCTCTACTTCCCGTACATCCGCGTGCCGAGCAATGGGTGGTTTACACGCGTACTCCTCTACTGGGACGAAGTAGGGTCCATCATCCCGTACGAGTACTCGCACCGCCCGGAGCGGCTCGGGCGATATACCGCGGAACTTATCCAGGCCGAACTCGTCAGGCCGATCATCCCGGGAGAATACATCGGTGCGATCCCCCGATTCGCCGACGCGTTCGTTGAGTTTCTGGACACGAACCGGACGGTGGCGGAGCGACGGCAACTGCCGTTCGAGCGGCAGACAACATTCCGCATCCACATGGAAAAGCTGGGACGCATAGCTGACGAACTCTGCGGTAGGGGGCTCGCCCGACCATCTGATCCACCCTGGTTTGAAGTCGAGGAGTTCACGGCCGTTCAGTTCATGGCCTACCTAGCCGCGGTTCTAGGTCAAGTTGAAAGACTCGGGTACACGCCAACTACGGACCAGGTCGAATACCTCGCGGCATTCTCCAGCGAACACAACGGGAAAACGGCGTTGAGTGTACTCAAGGAGCAACTGAGGGCTACCATTCTCGAGGGTATTCTGCCCGCACCTGCCACAGGTGTTCAGGTGAAGGACCTGGCGAGGTTCAAGTCTCGCTATGCCGACTCGCTGCGTCGATTCAGACGCCAAGTCGAATCATACATTATCGACCTTGCGTTAATCCCTGACGCTGATGCGAGGGCACAGAAGGTGGACCTCGTCAAAGACCAACTGCGGGAGCAGATTGACGAACTCAGGGCACATATGCAAAGGGCCCGGTGGCCGCGAATCGTCTTCGGAACGCTATGCTCATTGTCGGCCGCAGCCGTTCCGGCGGCTGCAGCCGTCGGAGCGGCGAATCTGGTCGAGGCGGGCGGTGCCCTCGCCGGCCTGATTGCCGCCGTCTACGCCTCGTTCAGTGGGTCGGGGGTGCAGAGCCAGATGATGCGATCTCCCCTAGCCTACGCCGCGCTGGCTCAAAAGCGCCTTGCCTGAACCGGCGCCCATATGCCGTCGGCGTCAGTGGCGCCTCCCTGCTGGATGACCTCGAACTGGCCCGTGCGCAGGTCCAGAGCGACCACCGACGTGCGCAGGACCTCCCGCTCGATCTCGACTTCGGGGTCGCCGGACTCCACCGGCA
>CAZTUO010000530.1:0-1991 GCA_964616355.1 uncultured Nitrospira sp. | reverse complement strand
CTTGTTCGTCTTCGATCCGTTGGATGGGCATGGCACTACGTTCCTGCCCATCGTGTTGTCCGCGCGCTTCCGACCACAGCTCTACGACTGGGGCGCCGGCCCGAGCGCGGGGAACCTCCAGGTCCAGGGGCACGTTCAGGACCGGCTTGCCGATGGCGTCCTCCAGGGCACGGGTCAACTGGTGTCGGAGAGCGGCCAGCATCTCGTCCTCGCTCACCTGGCGTCCGTTGACGGAGAGCGCCAGATGGACGACATAGCGCCTGTCACCATGGGCCCCCTCGAAGGCCTGGAGCAGCCCGTTGAGCTGGCGACCTTCGTGGACGACCCGCTGGACGACTACCAGCAACCCAGGCGGCAGTTCGGCGCCGAGGGCGCGGGCGTAGGTTCGCGCAGCCCGCGCTATCTCGCGTCGGAGCCTGCGGGCCTGCCGCCGCCGGGCGTCGATGATGACAGTCGGGCCGCCGGGCCGGAGTCGCCGGTGCAAGCGCACCAGCGTCCTGCGGGCGAGGCCCAGCGCTTCTGCGCACACTTGCCAGCTGATGGAGGCCCAGCGGCAGACCAGCCTGGCAGCCTTAGACCTTGACCTTCGTCTCTTGCTCACGCTGCATTCCTCCTTTCCTCGGTGATTTGCTCGCGCAGGGTGTCCCACGCCAGGTCGGCGTACTCGCCCGTGAAGTGGCGATGGCACTCGTCGCCTCTCACGGCGGCGATGGCGAGTGCCAGACCCTTCACCTGCCCCACCGGTACGTCCAGCGCGACCAGCGCCAGGGCGACCTCCCGGTACTCCGAGGGGTCGATGCGCTCTGCCGCGAGCCGGAGCTTGTCGCAGGCGGACAGGCAGCAGATTTCTCGACGGGATGCGATGTCGTGTTGCACTGTTTTCTTCCTCCCTTCGGCGTGCTATAGGGGCCAGAGCTTCGACAGCACCGCCGCCACGAAGGCGACGCTGCTCATGAGGGCGGCGACGCGGACCAGTCCCGCCGAACGCCGTCTGCTTCGACTTCTATTGCTTCTGCGCGCCATGCGGTGACCTCCTTTCGGTGGTGCTGGAATGAGACAAGCCCCGCAGGGGTGACCCCGTGGGGCTGTGGTGACTTCTGCTTGTGGCTGGCTGACCGGAAACCTCGGCCCTCCGGCCGGTGTAGTATATTGGGAACGCCGATGAAACCGGGCCTACTCCTCGCGTCGCTTCTAAGTGCTTTGTTCCTCGCTGCTTGCAGCTCCGGCGGCAGCGGTTCTCGTGCCCCGGGCGTGAGTACTGCCCCGGTGGCTGGGTCCGGCACTCCTACAGGCATATGGGAAACGTTAAAGGAAAGGCCGCTGCGGCTGCCGAACCTGGCACGCGGCGGAGCTTGCCCCAAGACTCCCGGCGAGCAGATATCCCCCGCGTTTGGTCCTGCTCTGGGCACCGGACCCATCTACCCGGTAGGCTTGGGCACCGATGGTGTTCTCTTTTTCAACTACCCACCGGACCCCAGGAGCGGGTTCGCGGGGAGCGATTGGGGCGGCGAGAAGGTTCTGTGGGTGAGCAGCCCCGCCTACCAGGGCCCCGCCCTTATCCGCGGCCATCAGATCGATGGGCCAAACGGGCTCCGGTTCGAGGAGGGTATTAACCCTCCCGAGGAGCTCCGTCTGCCCGAAGAAGGGGGAACCGTTGCGGAAGAGCCCGGCTGGCGGCACTGGCCGTCCTACACCCGGCTGCGAGCCCCCGGTTGCTACGCCTACCAGGTCGATGGGCTCGACTTCAGCTACACGATCGTCTTCGAGGCTGTAGTTGCAGACTGACCCCAGCCGATCAAGGCCGGGTCTTTCCCAGGTCGGAGAGGCCCAACAAGCGCAGGTCGTCGTCGCGACTCACAGGAGCCTCCTCTGCTCAGAGTCGTCCACGCGTCGTGCTGTCGCGGTGGAAGGCGCGCTTTCCGCCGTAGACCTTCATCCCAGGTCCTCCATCATGGCGGCGATTCCATCGATGTCGTCCCTGAGTAGCTGAT
>CAZTUO010000529.1:0-1998 GCA_964616355.1 uncultured Nitrospira sp. | reverse complement strand
CTGGACTGGCTGGAACAAGAGCATCCCCTCTTCCGGCAGGTGATCCGGGCCATCGTAGAGACCTCGACCACGACCGAGAGCCTGAGTCCCGATGACTTTGAAGATTTGGCGGAAGCAATTGGCGAGGTGGTACCGGAGGTTGCAGCGCTACGCGGCAAGTTCCTGCCCGGCCAGTTGACGAAGGCCGAGCAGTATCGCGGCGCCACTGGGCTTCTGTTCCCGATCAGCCGGGGACGCAGGAAGGAGGATCTTGCGGCGGCGCTCCGGTTCTTTCTTCCTCGGGCCATCGACGATTTGCTTCGGGGGATTCAGGAGGCGGTTCAGGCAGAATTGGCGCGCCTTCAGTACCTGGGGCCATTGCGGTCCTATCCGCCCCGGCATCTGGCTTTCTCACAGCACCATGATCCGAACTGGCGCGCCGGCGGAGGGTATGCGTGGGACGTGGTGAGGCGGGATGAAGGCGTCCGTGCCCGGGTCAATGCGTGGCTCATGGCTCCGGACCGTCTCCAGACGCCCTACGAATTGGCGATACGAGAACTCGTGGGACTGGACGACTTGGATGCTCCCCTGCTTGGCGGCCTTGAAGTCCTTAGCGAACAAGGACTCGAAATCTATCCGGATTACGACAGGGAGCCTGAACCAACCGGCGCTTATCCGGCGATCAGGGATCCGGAGGCCGAGGCGGTGAAGCTGCGCGAGTTTGTCCGCTCGTCGGATATCGAGAAGCTGGCCGAGTTGATCATGACGGATCGCAGATCCGGCACCGTTGTCAGCCACCGGGACATTGGCATCGGCATCAGCCAGGTGCTGCCGGTGCTCGTGTCGGCGTTCGCATCGGGCGGCCAAATCATCGCGATCGAGCAGCCCGAGATCCATCTTCACCCGGCGCTTCAAGCAGACCTGGCCGACGTTTTCCTCCAGGCTGCGTTGGGCGAGCAGAAAAACCGGTTTCTCATTGAGTCCCACAGCGAGCACCTGCTGCTGCGAGTGATGCGGCGCATGCGGGAAACGGCGAGCGGAAAGCTCCCTGAGGGTATGCCTCAGGTGAGGCTGGAGGATGTGGCAGTGTTGTTTGTGCAGCCCAAGGGATCAGGTGCTGCGGTCCGACAGCTCGAACTGGACGAGGAAGGGCAACTGCTCGATCCCTGGCCCGGAGGCTTCTTCGAGGAAGGTTATCGGGAGCGGTTTGCGTAGAGGCGGCGGTGCTGTACGAGTTCGCGATGACCCCCAATCTGTTTGACGCTTCTATCATCGCCGCAGATCCGCGCGCGGAGTTGATCCTGATCGAGCTGTTGAAAGGGATTGCGGAGAACGGACTGTTGGCTAACCTGCACAAAGACCGCTGGCTCCGCCATGTGCGGGAGCAGCGAATCAGCACGCTGCCGCCAAACCTCAGAGATCGCATCCTGACCTTGTTGAATCTGCTGCATGACCGCCACCGGCTGGTTCGGCATCCGAAGCGGCAGGGTGGGGATCCGGCAACGGATCTCGCCTGGCTCGGGCTTGCGCTGGACTCACATCAGCGGATTCCCTTCCACGGAATTCTCTTAAGCCAGGACTTGATCGATGGCTGTGGGCACAACTGCGACGCTTTCGTCGAGTTCCTTGGCGCCTTGGACTCGCCCCAATGGGAAGCCCGCCGGACGCGAACTGTCACCCTCAACAAGTGCGAGAGGCACTACCGTGCGGCCCTGGCGCCGATCCTTCGGCACGCGAAGGTCCTGCAACTCGTTGACCCTTATTTGAATGCCCAGGAAACCCGTTACTTTCGGACGGTGAACATCTGCTCGGAATTGATGGGGTGGCGGGTTCAAGAGCGTTTCGCCAGCCGCATCGACATTCACGCGGAAGCAAGACGTCAGAAGCCGGATGGCCTCACAATCGAGCAATATCTTGACGCCTGGGAAGACAAGCTTCGGCCTCTGGCGAACCGCGACCACCACCGTTTTCGCGTCCATCTCTGGGAGTGTCCTGCCGGAGGAGAATCCATGCATGATC
>CAZTUO010000528.1:0-2005 GCA_964616355.1 uncultured Nitrospira sp. | reverse complement strand
CGCCGCCGGGGATGCCGTGGGCTTCATCTTGTTCGGCATCATCCACCCCACCAGCCCGCTGATGACGCCGACCACGCCGCCCTCAAGCGGCATCCGTCGGCTCCTCCTCCCACCGATACTGCCGCGTCGGCGTCCGGATCAGCTGCGTCTCCAGCTGGGCCACGATCGCCGTCAGCTCCGCCTGCAGCGTCTGCCGCAGCGCGGCCTCCGTCCGCAGCGCCGGGACCTCGATTCCGGTCACCAGCTGCCGGGCTTGCGTCACCAGCGCCGCCAACTCGGCATCCTGCACCACGCTGTTCCGCGCCGCGAACGTGTCCAAGAACTCCAACAACCCGTGCAAGCTCGCCGCCCGCAGCGTCTTCTGCTCCCCCGTCACCGGGTCCGGCGTCAAGCGATCCCGCAGATGCCTCACCAGGCCCGCGAACACCTCGCGCAGATGCTGCCGCATCTCCTCGAGCGCTTCCGCCAGCATCGCCTGGCCCTCCTGCATCGCCCGTCGCCGCGCCCGCTCGGACCAGTGCTGCAACACGCCGGGCAAATCGAACGTCACATACTGAATCCGGACGCTGAACAACCCGGGCACCGCCTCGACCGACGGATAATCCGCCGGATCGAACAGCGGTCCCAGGCGTTCCTGCGCCCGCACCACCAGCCCCGGATACGCGGCGACGAACGCCTCCACCGCGGCCCGCCGCGCCTGCTGATAGGCCTCCAAGGCATCTTCGACCTCATCCAGCAACCCCACGGGAATCACCGAGGCGCCCTTGACATAAGCCGAGATCGGCAGCCCCCACCGCGCCACCTGGACTCGAATGCGATGATCGCACCGGGCAATCGCGCGGTATTCCGCGCCATCCAGAATGGCCTTGGATACGCGGATCAGCGCCGGATCCGCGCCCGCCGGCGCATGGCCGGTCACCAGCCGCCGCACACCCAGCCGCCGCGTCTCGATCACCAGCGCCACCGCCTGCTTCCAGAGATCGATCGTCGCGCCCGCCGGGGTCTGTTCCTGCATGACCATGGACATGGTGTCCTCCTTGCCTGCCCTCACACCTGACGGGGCTGACACCGCTGCGCGTCGCCCCCGGGGCCCTGCACCTCCCGGAGCAACCGCTCCGCGGCTCCCGCCGGGGATTCCTCACGCCGCAGCCGCTCCTCGAGCTTCCGCAGCCCCTGCGCGAGCCGCTCTAAGAGCGCCGCGGTGTCCGCGATCGGTACCGCATACTCATATCCCCACACGCTAATCATGATCGCCAACAGGTGCTCCCGAGGCGTCAACCGCCGCAACTCCTCCGGCATCTGCTCGGGGGGAATCTTGTCGATCATGATGTCCTCCTTTCGCGGGTGTTCTGCGGTCGCGCCGGGGCCACCCAGACCTGGGTCACCCACGTCTGCTCGGCGTCCAGCGCCGCCTGCCGCGTCGCAAACGGGCCCAGCACCGGCCCGCCCACCGGCGACAGATCCGCCTGCCAGCCGATCGTCTCCCCGCCCGCCGTGACGGGCTCGACGTGGCCGGCCCGGGAAACCGTCACCCGGCCCAGCGCCGCAAAGACCTCCCGGAGCGCATCGTCGTACAGGCTCCGGATGCGCCCCGTGGGCTCGATCGCCAGCACCCACTCATCGCCCTTGCTCATGGCGCTGCCTCGCTTGCCGGTGATAGTCCGGCGTCTGGCGATCCGCCGTCACGCGCCCCAGCGCCTGCTCGATCGCCTGGGTCAGCGTCGTACAGGTGGGGCCCGGGACCCCCGACACGGACAGGGTCACCTCGCCCGCCGGCGAAATGACCACTTCAAGGACTGGGTTCACCGAGTCCATGGCCTCCCTCCTCCGGTCACGCCCGGCGCGATCCGCACGACCAGCGTGCCGTCCGCGCGCCGCGTCTCGCCCAGCACCCGGTAGCCGGCGCGTTGTGCCGCCCGCCGGGCCACCTCCACGCCATACGCCTGCTTGAGCCAGCCCGCCGCGGGCCCCACCTTTTCCTGCAGGCCGAAGCCGCCCTGCCAAT
>CAZTUO010000527.1:0-2005 GCA_964616355.1 uncultured Nitrospira sp. | reverse complement strand
ACGGGGTGTGGGGAAGGTGCGGATCGCCGGCCCAGCCCTCATCGCTGCCCGAGGGAGACAGCAGCGGCACCGCGCCCCCTCGGCGACGGCTGTGAGGCTGCCGACCTTGTCGCCCCCTCGTCCGCCTGGCCTCCTTACTACCGAGGAGCTCCGCCAATCCGGCAGGGGAGAGCCAGCCCGCGTGGAAAGGATTTACTACTCCACAGGAGTTACGCACAGGTCCTGAAGACGGCCTGATCTCGTGAACTGAAAAAGAGTTGGGACACCGCCTGACGAAGGCTTTGTGTGAGTAGCACAGAGCAAACGTCAGGGAGGGGTGATCCCTCGTGGTGTCCCGCCTGTATCCTAGCACCCGCCACCTCTGGGCGCAAATCACCACGATCATCAGGGCCCTGGGCGTGGGGCAAGGCCGGCCCCGTCACCTGCTCGAGCTGATGGCGCTCTACGTCGCGGGCCTCATTCTTCTGGAAAAGGGCCAGACGGCGGTGCGCATCGCCACGGTCCTGCCCGGCCGGGCCCACGACGCCCTCAACCGCCTCCTCCGGGTGCTGCCCTGGTCGCCGCAGCACTTGGTCCTGGGCCTGATCCGCTGGGTGCAGCGGCAAGGAGGGCTGGGGTATCTGTGCCTGGACGACGTGGTCGTCGAGAAGCCGTTTGCGAAGCGGCTGCCCTGGGCCGGCTGGACGTATTCCCCAAGCCAGAAGCGGCATGTCTTTGGCTTCCACATCGTGCTGTGTTTCTGGTGCAATGGCACCCTGCGAATACCCGTGGGCTTCCGCCTGTGGCGGCCCAAGCGCGAGGGGCTGGCTTCCTATCGCACCAAGCTGGAACTCGCGCAGGACCTGGTTTCTGGCATCCTGCGCACCGGCTTGCCCTTTGAGTACTTGGTCTTCGATCTGTGGTACAACGCCCGGTGGTTCACGCAGTGGTTGGATCGCCAGCAGGTCTGCTGGGTGAGCACCCTCAAGGGCAATGCCTTGATCACCTACCGCGGCCGCACCCGGCCGGTCGCGGTGTGGGCCAAGCAGCTTCCCCGCCGCCGGATCGCGGGTAACACCTGTGCCTGGGTCGGCACTGTGCACCTCCCGCGACACGGCTCCACCCGACTCGTCGTGGCTACAAACGGCCAGGGAGGACTGGACTACATCGTCAGCAACGATCGGCATCGGCGCGGGAAGACCCTGCTTGACCGCAAGCACAGCCGCTGGGACATAGAGACCTGCTTCCGTGACACCAAGCAACTGGCGGGGTTGGGCGCCTGCCAGTGCCGGGTGCCGCAGGCCATGGAGCGTCATGTCGCGCTGGTTCTCCTCGCGTTCGTCGTACTCCAGCAGGCGCGGCTCGATCCATCAGAAACGGTGGGTGAGGTCAAACGACGCCTGCAGCTCGCCGTCATCCAGGGAGACGAAGCGACACCCAAGACCTCAGTGGCCCTAACCCAAAGGAGGGAGATCATGCGAGCCGCGTAACTCCTGTAAACTGAGTTACTGTAATCGTGATTACACCAACCTAAGATACAGATTAGCCTCGTTGGGTCTCAAGCGGATGTCCTGCCCGTCTGCATCTCCTTGAACGCTACCCCCCTTCGCGGACGCTCCTCGCACAGGAACTGCTCAGCGACCCGACTATTCCCCTGCCTTCAGGCGAGCACACGCGAGTTCCTCGAGCCTCACGGGCGCTCCGTGCGGTGAGTCGAGGCGCGCAGTCGGACCGGCAGGAGCATGGGGGTCCGGCCGGCGTACGCCCGGTAGGCTTCGCCGAACTCCCGGGCGAGGTAGGCCTCCTCGCACCGGGAGAGGCGGTAGTACAGGGCCAGCAGGACCGGCCACATCACCAGGCCCGGAAGCGTCGACCAGTGGACCAGCCACCCGGCCGTCACCAGCAGGATGCCCAGGTACTGCGGATGGCGCGCGAGGACGGGTTCACCCAGCCGATCATCGTGCACCGCCAGAGCCGGCAGATCGTGGACGGGGAGCACCGCTGGACCGGGGCCATCGTGCACCAC
>CAZTUO010000526.1:0-2012 GCA_964616355.1 uncultured Nitrospira sp. | reverse complement strand
CACCTTCTTGCGCGAGGAGCAGCGGCCTCGCTCCGCCTTCGATTTCGCCATGGACACCTCCATTCATGAAGGGGCAGTATGCCCCAAATCAGTGTCCAAGGAAATCGTGGGGCGGGGGACCGCCAACGACCGGCTCGCTCACGCCGAGTCTCGGAGTGACAAGATGAAGAACAACGATATACCTGCGCTCGTCAAGGAGCTCCGCGAGCGGCTTCACCTGACTCAGGAGCAGTTCGCCCACAAGGTGGGTGTCACCTACAGCACCGTGAACCACTGGGAGAACGGCAAGCGCGTCCCACAGCCATTCCTTGTAAGACGGCTCTTGGAGATGAAGCATGAGCTTGACGAGAACGAGAGCAAGCGACCGAAGGGGAAGACGCCGCGATGAGCACCGCCTATCACGCGAAGTACTTTGCGGGTGAGCTGACCCGCATCGGCGGGGCGGGGGTGGAGCGTCTTTCCCGCTCCCTATTCGACGCGTGCGTCGATCTGAATCCGCACCAGATCGAGGCGGCCCTCTTCGCGTTTCGATCCCCGATCTCCCAAGGCGTCCTTCTCGCCGACGAGGTCGGCCTCGGCAAGACCATTGAGGCCGGCCTGGTCCTCTGCCAGCTCTGGGCCGAAAGGCGGCGACGGCTTCTCGTGATTTGCCCCGCCTCCATCCGCAAGCAGTGGGCGCTTGAGCTGGCCGAGAAGTTCAACCTTCCGACGGTCATCCTCGACTCAAACGAGTACCGCGACCAACAGGCTCGAGGGGTCCCCAATCCCTTCGAGGCGGAGGAAATCGTGATCACGTCGATGCACTTTGCCAGTGAACACACGCCCGACATTCGCCCCGTCCAGTGGGACCTGGTGATCATCGACGAGGCCCACAAGCTGCGCAACGCCTACCGGCCGTCGAATCGCATGGGGCAGAACATTCGGTGGGCGCTTGAAGACCGGCGCAAGGTGCTGCTGACGGCGACGCCGCTCCAGAACTCCCTGGTGGAACTCTATGGAATCTCGACCATCATTGACGGGCACCTCTTCGGCGACCTCCCGTCGTTCCGAAGCCAGTTCGTCAATGCTGGCGGGGACCTGCAGGATCTCCGGAACCGGCTTCGTACCTTCTCCATCCGCACCCTCCGGCGGCAGGTGGTCGAGTACATCCAATACACGGAGCGCCGCCTCATCACGCGGCCCTTCAAACCCACGGAGCAAGAGCACAAGCTGTACGAAGCGGTGTCGGCGTTCCTCCAACGCAAGGACACCTATGCCCTTCCCCATCGTCAAAGGCACCTAACGGCTCTGATCGTGCGCAAGCTCCTTGCCTCTTCGCCGCAGGCAGTCGCGGCCACGCTCGAAGCCATGCGCGACCGCCTGATCGCGATCCGTGACAAGCTGCCGGTTCCCGAAGACCTGGCGGAACGCCTCATCGCGGAGGAGGAGATCGAGAATGAGCTGTTGGACGAGCTGATCGACTCGCCTCCTCCGCCTGCCGGTGACGAGGACTCGGAGGAGCGACCTCAGACTGCCGAAGCCGAACCGGCGGAACCCACCATCGACCGCCAGAAACTCCTCGCAGAGATCGACGAGTTGAACCGCTACGCCCAGTGGGCGAGAAGCATCGGCATCGACACCAAGACCCGCTCCCTCATCAAGGCGCTTGAGATCGGCTTCGGGAAGATGACCGAGATGGGAGCGGCCCAGAGGGCAGTGATCTTCACGGAATCAAGACGGATGCAGGCGTATCTCAAGGACTTCCTGGAAGCGAACGGGCATGCGGGCCGCGTCATTACGTTCAACGGGACGAACAAGGAACCGGAAACGACCGCTATCTACGAGCGTTGGGTGGAAGCCAACAAGAACAGTGGTCGGGTGACGGGGTCCCGGCCAGTGGACATCCGCGCGGCCATCATCGAGCATTTTCGAGACTACGGGCAAATCCTGATTGCGACTGAAGCGGGTGCTGAAGGTATAAACCTGAATCCGGCGTGAAAAATGACAGTGTCACGGTTCGAGTCGCTCAATCT
>CAZTUO010000525.1:0-2018 GCA_964616355.1 uncultured Nitrospira sp. | reverse complement strand
CCCAGGCGGAATGCCGCCTCGGCCAGCGCCAGGGCCGCCGCCGGCTGTTCGCTGCGCGGTGCTGCGCCGTGTTGCAGGTGCTCCAGCGCGCGCTGACCGGTCTGGATGGCATCGTCCGCCTCCGAGGCGTCCAGGATCGGGTAACGCCAGTGTAAGAAGGCCCGCAACTTGGGCCGCGCGCCGCCCAGGAAGGTCGAGATGAGAGATTCGGCGCCCACCATAACCCCGTTTCGCTCCTCCTTGTTACACACTCCACGCCGGAGGTGCGATTACTTGTCACGAACCGGGGTGGTGGCCCCTGAACCCAATTGTTATCGTAGCATCAGCAAGCCTCTGAGTCAAGCGCTTTCTGGGAATCAGGAACGGCGCCAATGCTGGTCCCAGCCCGGAAAGCGCCCGTGCTACCACCTCCTGGCGGCCACGCCAGAGATCTCGCACGGCCTCTCGGACTAGCCACTGGCCACAAGCTACGCTGTAGAAGTCCAGACGGCGGCCGGCCATGTCTTCCAGCGCTGCGAAGAGGGGCGGAGGCTCGGCAGCCGGGAAGAAGGCACGCGGTAGATCCAGGCTGAGGGCGTTAAGCAGGATGCCTGACCGAACGCGTGAATCCGCCTGGAGGAAGGCTTCGCGGGCGGCATCGCGATAGGGGGCCAAGGCAGCCTCGAGGTCAAGCTGGTCCTGCCCAACGCCGACGAGGTCGGGCGTCACCCCTAGGCGGCCCCACTCCTCGATGTGTCCAGCCAAGACGGCCACGCGGCCGGGCGCCTGATCAGTCCACTGGTCTAGTGCGGTGTAGGTCGGAGCTTCTAGCAAGCAGGCGAACTCCACATCTGGCCTCGGGGGAGGCTCGTCGCTCGTCAGCGCCACACCGCAAAGCTCCACTGAATGACCGCGCCGTCGCAACCGGGCAGTCGTCAGAGAAAGCAACTGGTAAAGGAGAGCCTCCGAGCGCCAATCACCGGCCACAATCACCAGGCCGCCCTCCCGGAGCCGCCGCTGGCACAGTCCAAGTAAGGCCTCAGCGTGCGCCTCGATCTCCTCCGGCGGCACCATGATCACCGGAGGCACAGGGCGACCCAAACACCGATACGGGGGGGCGGGCATCCGGCTTGCCAGCCGAACGCAAAGCTCGCACCGTTCCAGATGCCGCGCCATGTGCAAGGCGGCCTCCGCAGTGAGATTCTTTTGGAAGAACCGATCCCATTCCTGTTCCGATGGGTGCTTCATCACGCCTCGCTGGAAACCGTTCCCCGGGCCTAGTCTGGGCCCGGGCCGCAGTTGTTTCTCCCTATCGCTAACGCTACCACAGCCTGTCGGCCTGAGAACATTCATCTGTGCGCCTCGTTCCTAAAGGACCAACACGCCAGACCGGCAAAAACTTTCCGCCGCCTCCCGGCGGGGGCCTAACAATACAGGCATGGCAAACCGGATCTACGCAATTGCGACCGGACAAGATCAGGCGAATCTCCCTCCAATTGGAAACCTTTGAGGAAGGGTTGGGCAGGATCCTCCGAAATTGCATGGCCAGCGATTCCCACAGGTCCCGGTAGCGAAAGACGGGCCAGCCCGTGAGCACCGCCGTGACTTGGGGCTGTGCCACTCTGCTCTTTGGCTTCCCTTCCAGAACCGTCTGCGGGCGCGAGGTGCATCTGGCATGGACCTCGTCCGCTGGGGAGGCGGTGGTAAGGTTTCCCGGCGGTTTCTCGCTACTTTTCTGGGGCCCTATGAAGACCCCCGAACTGTTATCAACCGGAGGGATTCGTTCGGAAGCCCCTGTGATCGTTCCCGGCATCGAGCGAGCGATGGAAGACCTCCGCGCTGCCTATCCAAGTCTGTCGGAAGGGACCATCCGGCGCATCCTCCGGCTGCCGCCGGAAATTAGGGGAGGGAAGGAACCTTCGCGGGAGGCATGAGCCATGTTGCCGACACCCTACGTGGCTTTGAACCAAGTCAATTCCGGCTGGGAGGTGAGCATCGGCTTTCGGCTAGGGGAATTGCAGGTGGAGCGGGAGCAGGCT
>CAZTUO010000524.1:0-2021 GCA_964616355.1 uncultured Nitrospira sp. | reverse complement strand
GTTTGCGCCCGGCGAGGCGAAGAACACCTACGGCACCGGCTGCTTCCTGCTGTCGAATGCCGGGCGCAAGGCGGAGGTGCCCGGTTCGGGGCTGCTGCTGAGCCTCGGCGGCGAGCGGGGCCGCGCGGCCGCGGGGCCGCGCGGCGGGCTTCCCTGGCGGCGCCGCCGACTCTCGCTCCGCGAGTTCCTCGTGTTCAACCAGGAGTTGCTCGCCCTGGTCAAGGCCGGCCTGCCCATCCTGAAGACCTGCGAGCTGCTCGCCGACCGCGCCGCCAACTCGGACTTCAAGGCGGCCCTGCAGGGCGTGCGGACGGCTATCCGCGGGGGCGCCTCGATCTCCGAGGCCCTGGGCCAGTACCCAGGCTACTTCCCCGAAGTGTACCGGGCGTCGCTCCGGGCCGGCGAGCAGACCGGCAACGTGGCCGAGGTGCTCCGGCGCTACATCAGCTACCTCAAGCTGCTGATCAGCATCCGCGAGAAGGTCGCCAAGGCGCTGGCCTATCCGGCCTTCCTAGTCGTGGTCGGAATCGCGGTCGTCGCGTTCCTCGTGACCTACGTGGTCCCGACGTTCGCGGACATCTATCAGCAGAACCAGAGCCAGCTTCCGCTGCCGACTCAGATGCTCCTCCGCGCGGTCGCCGCGATCCAGCAGGGCCTGCCGGCCATCCTGCTCGGGGGCGTCGGCCTCGCCGTCTCGGCGCACCGCTGGGTCAAGACGCCGAGCGGACGGGCCTGGGCCGACCGGCTCAGCCTCCGGCTCCCAGTGCTCGGTGACATCCTGCTCAAGAACCAGATCATCCGGCTGGCGCGGACCCTCGCCACGATGCTCGCGGGCGGCATCCCGCTGCTCACCGCGCTGCAGATCACCCGCGGGGCCCTGACCAACACCGTGCTGGCGGAGGCGCTGGCCCGCGCCACCGACCGCCTGCGCGACGGCATGAGCCTGGCCGACGCGCTGCGGAGCGAGCAGTTCCTGCCGCCGATGTCCTTGGAGATGATCGAGGTCGGCGAGACCACCGGCTCGCTGGAAACCATGTTGCAGGACATCGCCGAATTCCACGAGAGCGAGCTTGACCTGCGCCTGAGCCAGATCACCACGTGGATCGAGCCGGTCCTGCTCCTGGTCATGGGAATCCTGGTCGGAGGCGTCGTCGTCATCATGTACCTGCCCGTGTTCCAACTGGCGGGCACCGTGTAGGAGGCTTCCATGCCCGCGCCGGTCCAACTGGTCCCGCTCGATGAAATCCTGGTCCGCCGGGGTTTGCTCACGCCCGCGGAGGCGCAGGCCTGCGTCCAGCGGGCCCGAGAGGCCCGCCAGCCGCTGCGCACGCTCCTGTGGGAAGAGGGCCTGCTCCCCGACAGCGCGCTGGCGGAGGCCTTGGCCGAGCAGCACGGCCTCCCGTTCGTGACGCTCGTGGACTACGTCTTCGATTCAGAGCGCTTCTCGACGCTCTCGGTGGAGTGGATGCGCCGCTACCTCTTCCTGCCCCTCGAGGAGCAGGAGGGGATCCTGACCATCGCGGTCGCAGATCCCCAGGACCTCCAGACCCTCGACGAACTCGAGCGCCTGCTGGCCCGCCCGTTGCGCCTCGCCGTGGCGCCGCGGGCCGCGCTGCAGGCGGTGCTGGCTCAGGACGAGGGCGCCCGCCACGTCCTGACCCAGATCCAGGCGGAGTTCCGCCCGATCCTGGTCCGCGAGGACGAGCACGGCGACGAGATCCTGTCCGTTGACAAGATCGCCAAGGACCAGAGCCCCGTCGTCAAGCTGGTGGACACGATCATCCTGCGCGCGCTGCAGCAGCGCGCGAGCGACATCCACCTGGAGGCGACCGACCGCGCCGTGATCGTGAAGTACCGGATTGACGGCGTCCTCTACCCGGCGATGGATCCCCTCGACGTGAAGTTCCACGCCCCGCTGATCTCCCGGCTCAAGGTCATGTCGGAGCTGGACATCGCCGAGCGGCGGATCCCGCAGGACGGGCGGTTCAAGCTGCGTCTGGAGACGCGGACGGTGGACTTCC
>CAZTUO010000523.1:0-2023 GCA_964616355.1 uncultured Nitrospira sp. | reverse complement strand
CACTGGACATCTCGACCTACCAGGGAATCTCGTACAGGGCCGGCTCGACGGCTTCGACCAGCCAATCGAATCGCCGCTTTTGCAGCCAAATCGTCAGTTCGATGGGTCGCGCAGCCTCGGTTGGTCGCACCGTCACCGAGCAGCGGGCGACCAATCCTTTGAGCAGACTGCCGTGCGTGTCCGCTCGTGGGAACCCGCAGGTCTCTGGGCGCAGGCTCGGGATCTTGGCCGCCCGCAGAAAGTTGACCGCCAGCGGCTGGCCGTACTTGAAGTCGAAGCGGGCGGCGTCCCCCAACTCGCTTCGAGGAATCCCCGCTATTTCCTCGCGCAAGCGCTTATCGAGCAAGCCGAGCCCGACACGGTCGATGAACGCTAACTTCTCCATCGTGTCTTCCTGAGCCAGAGCAGCGGCGCTGCCCAAGGCCTCGCGATCCGCTGTCGGAAGCAGACTCCAACCTTCGCGTTCCACGAATCGCGCGCGATCCCGGCGAGTGCGGAAGGCCTCCGGGTCTTCGATCCGGCGTCGGTCCTCCGGTGGCAAGGATTTCACACCTTCTTCAAAAAGGAATTTCTCGAAGCGCACCCGGTCCTGGATGAGGCTCATGCGCTCATCGAGAGCGAGGCGTCCGAACGCCTCTCGGCCGAGCGCCTGGATCCGGTTGTGCAGCGTTTCGTAATAATCACTCGCCAGGTAGCGTGCCAGCGAGGCGAGACGCCGCCACTCCGGAAAGCCGAGTCGATACACATAGGCATAGATCTGGTTCACGCGCTCGCGGTAGATCGCACCGAAGTGGGAGACGAAGGCTTGGTAGAACGACGCCTCGGAGGCGCGCTGGATGCCGGCGAGGTCCGCCAGGCTGGCGGCTCGGAACAATGCGCCGACGCTGCCGGCCGGGTCCGAGTACGGGTTGCGGAGGTGAGCGCGATAACTTACCCCAGCGGTGACGAACAAGGGGATCGCGAAAAGGAGTCCAGCCAGAATGGACCGCGAGTTCATGACCAACGCCAGCCTTTCGCCGCTCCGGAGCACGCCGCGGCCGCGCCGAAGCGAGCGTCAAGAGACACAACAGCTCTGAGCAGACTCGCCCCTTGCGGCGCATTGAGCCGCCACATCACTGCTTGACCATCCGAAAGCGACAGTTCGGCCCTCCCAAAAGACAGGTGCCCGACACTACGCGGACGGCCTCATCGGCCGTCCCATCGAGGTAAAAGTCCCCATCGTTACACAAGAGACTCTCTATTCCGATCTTGACTTGACGCGGGTGTCCCACCGAACCACGGATGAACCCACGGCGGCTCTCGCGAGACATACGCTGACAGCGCGGGCCACGTACGAGTCTCGTACGTCGCGGCCGTCCCAAAGGAGATGCCGATCCATACCTCCTCAGGTCGGGTTTCCGTCTATTGATTTTTCGGGTCAACCCCGAAGTCAAACAACTTGCCCGAAACCGTGGCTCCTGAAGGCGACGGCGTTACGCTGCCGGCATGAAAGAAAGCGAACTCTCCAGGCCCAAGAATTTCGGTCGGGGTGACCTTGTAGATGCCAGGCGCGAGTTTTTCGATGTTGATCGGGACCGTATCCTCCGAACGCGTGCCCGCGCTACCGCCAAAGACGTTGGCCTCACCCACGACGAGTTCGCGCGAGTCCCGTCTTACGAACATCTGCACCAGTACGAACTCGTTCGGGCTCGTGGCACCCGCCAACAGACCGCCGAGCCCGCTTGAGTAGCTCATCCCATGGGTCGTTGCCTCGAAAATGAAATAAAACGTCGGCTGTTGATTCGTCGTGCGAAGGTTCGCACGGGCACCTCGGACGACAGCCTTCCACTTCGTCTTGGCGAGCCCCAAGGTCATGGCTGAGGTGAAGACTCCGCCAGACTTTCCTTGGGAGAAAACGGTCGGCTCGAGAGCAACGAGCCGCTGCTCGCCGACGCCCGCATCCATGTAGATTCCCGGCGGGTACGCCGCGAGCGGGTGAGCGCGCTCGCCGACTGACGGGGAAGCTAGGCCTGGAGGTGGTGCG
>CAZTUO010000522.1:252-2025 GCA_964616355.1 uncultured Nitrospira sp. | reverse complement strand
AATCGGCAAATACTGCGGCATGCGGCACGAGCATTGAAGTGCCCCCACCCGGCTCACCGCGAGAGGAGATGAACATGGATGTTGCGTTGAAGCCGGCCGCGTCGCGCGGGCGATGGCTCGCGGCGGCGGTGGTCAGGGACGACATGGCCGAAGCTGCGGCGTGGCCGCTGAACACAAACACGGCCCTCCGACCGATGATCGGAAGGCCGTCTGAGAGGACCGGATGATGGCCGCGATCAACCGCCCAACGTGTCGAGGGCCTCCTTCAAGCTCTTCATGATGCAGGTGAAGATCGGCGTATCCCGCTCCGTGTACCGGCTCGCTTCGGCGCTCCGCAGCTCCATGACCAGATCCAGGAAGTCCTCGGGCTTGTCCGTCTCGAAGGCCACGACGAACTCCTGGTCGTCCAGGCCGAAGGAATAGGTCGTGTTCAGCTTGACGGAGGGATACCGGTGCCCGATCTCGATGTGCTCGTCCATCATTCCCTGCCGCGCGGCCTTGGTCAGCAGGTACCAGTCGCGCGTCTTCACGAAGGGATAGACGAAGATGTACTTGCTTTTCCCGGGAATGATCTGGAGCCGCTTACTCTCCTGCCCCTCGTGGGTATGGTGGTCGACGTAGATGGAGCGCTTGGTCATGGAGAGATAGGAATAGGGCGTCGTCAGGTAGCGGCCCAGGCCCGTCGCCAGCAGCTTGGAGGTCATCTCCTGGAACAGCTCCAGCTCGTAGGAGATCCTCCAGAGCATGAAGTCACAGTCTCCCCGGATGCCCACCGTCGTGTAGGGGATCACGAGGACCTTCCCGCTGTAGTCCTCGACGGCCCGCATGAACTCCTGCTTCCCGCGGGTCCGCTCCTCCTCGGGCAGCCTGCGCCAGGCAGGGTCCACCTTGTAGAAGGAAAAGTTCACGAACTGCCGTCTGGCGCTCTGCTCTGCGCTGGCCATCGCCGTCCTCCTTGTCGCGCGCCGATGAAAACTAGAGCCGGCAAGTGGGGAGTTTCCTATCACGTCGGCCTTTGCCCTGTCAACCGGCCGCGCGCCGGCCGCCCGCGCGGATCCGCGCGTTGACAGATCGCGGGCGATCTGTTATCGAGACAACCCCATGCGGCGCGGGAGACGTGCAGAACGGGGGCTCTGGCTGGCGGCGGGCGTCGTGGCGGCCAGCGTCGCCGGCGCGCCTCCCGTGACCGCGATTGAGGTGCAGCCGACTCGTGAGCAGGTCCAGGCGGCGCTCGATCGCGGGAAAGCGGCCGCCGCGGCCAGGACGCCCCCGGACCGGCTCTACGCCTGGTTCGGGTCCGACAAGGAGCTGGAGCCGCGCGGCTTTCTCATGACCAAGCTCGCCGGGCTGACCGTCATGTCGGCCCACTTCGCCCTTCGAGCGCAGACCCCCTCCGAAGCCGAGATCCGGCAGATTCTGGACGAGCAGTCCCTGCTGGTCAGTGTCATCATCTTCGGCGATCGGCCGGACTTCGCCCGGGACAGCTACATGGTCATGTCGCAGGGCGCGCGCGCGATCAAGCCGATCAAGGTCCGCTTCGACGGGCAAGCGGCGCGGACCCCGATCTGGCCGAAGTCCCCGGCGTTCCGCGCCAAGGTGGTCGCCTCGTTCCGGTACAGCGACTTCGATCCGCGGGCTCGGACCAGGATCTCGGTGTTTCCCGCTGCCGGCGGCGAGGTCTTCTTTGACCTGAATTTCGCGGAGATCCCCTGAGCGCCGCCGTGAAACGCGGAGCCGTCATTGCGGTCGGCGCGGAGCTGCTGATGGGGAGCC
>CAZTUO010000522.1:0-231 GCA_964616355.1 uncultured Nitrospira sp. | reverse complement strand
TGCCCGGCGCCTGGCCGCCGCGGGGATTGCGGTGCGGGTCAAGCTGGTGGTGGGGGACGACGCGGCGGACATCGCGGATGCGGTCAGACAGGTCGCGCGCCGCGCCGACGTGGTTGTCCTGACCGGCGGGCTGGGGCCCACGCGAGACGATTGCACGAGAGAAGGCGTGGCCCGCGCGACGGGTCGCCCGCTCCGACGGCGCGCGGAGGCCCTGGCGGGGTTGCGGGAGCG
>CAZTUO010000521.1:0-2039 GCA_964616355.1 uncultured Nitrospira sp. | reverse complement strand
CCGCTCCGGTCCTGGCCGCGCTCCTCGTCGACGTCGTCGTGAACGCCACCCTGGTGACGGTGGGCGGTCATTTCCTGACTGGCTTGTCTTTCACTGGCGTGCTGGAGAAGATCACCGGGGACGCCGAGCGCCGCTATTTCCTCAGCAGCTATCTTGCCTTCGGGCTCCTTGCCCTGTTGTTGGGCACCGTCCACGGGCGTGCGGGAGTCTGGTCCCCCATCGCGTTCGGTATTCCGCTATTCCTGGCGCGGCGCATGTTCGTGCACTGGGAGCAGGCGCGTGAGGCCTCCGACGAAGCCGTCAGAACGCAGCAGGCCCTCCTTGCGACCTTGCAACGTATCGCTGATGAACGCCGCGACGAGCGACTAGCGATGGCCGCCGACATCCATGATGAGGTTCTGCAGCCTCTCTACCAGGTTCACCTCATGGGGCAAGTCCTTCGGCAAGATCTTGCGAATGGACGCCTGCTGGAACTCGAACAGGATCTTCCAGGGCTGCTGCAGGCGGCCGATGCGGCAAACACGGCCATCCGCGCGCTTCTTAGGGAGATGCGCGCATCGCCTCTCGGTGTTCGCGGTCTCACCAGGACGCTCAGTTTGTTGGCCGACGAGCTTCGGCAGGTGACGGATGCGGCAATCATCCTGGACATGGATGAGGTTGGAGGCGCACCGCTCACGCAACTGCTCGTGTATCAGATTGCGCGCGAAGCTCTCACGAACGCTGTACGGCACGCGAATGCTCGGGAGATACGCCTCTCCCTCTCAGCGAGTGAGGGGCACATCAGGCTGGTGGTTCGGGATGATGGCCAAGGCTTGCGGGAGGGGCGTGGGCAGTCCGAACACTTCGGCTTGCGTCTGATGCGAGAGCGCGCAGAGGCGGCCGGGGGAACGCTGGTGATTGACTCCACTCCGAGGGGAGTTACCCTGGTCGCGAGGCTGCCTCTCACCACGGTGGCCGAAGACCCGCGCGGCCGTGGCTACGATTCACGCACCAGAGAAGTTTGACTTGCGATCCCGTCGCGAGTTGGGGGTGGGAAGCGCTCTTGTTTGGGTAGGAAAGAATCCAGGCCCCGGCTGCCCGGAGCCTGGACTGGTTCAGACCTTGAGTTTCTGATAGTGCTCGCCGTCCAGCTTCAGAAGCGCCAGTGGGCGCCGCCAGCCACCGCGAGCGCAAGCAGAGCACCGAGGCTCAGTGCCAGGCGCTTGACGACCTTCATGTGCACCTCCTCCCAGCCGGCCGGCGGATCAGTTCTTCCTCCGCCTCCCTGCGGACACATCCCCCAAGGGGACATCTAGGAGGATGATGGGGGACACCCGTTCGGGGGACAAGCGCCATAATGGCCTACGGTGGATGCACTAGACAAGCGCACATTCTCCCGTCCAAACGCTCTCTGGAATAGGTGGCTGAGCCGGTTCAATCGGGCTCCTCGGCAGTGCATGATTAGGGTGTGACTGGTTCTGCGAGTTCGCGGCTCCACCCGGAGCAGACCAACCGCTCTCTCCGAGTCTTCGAGTTGGTTGTCGCCGTTCCCACCTTGGTTCTCGTCGGCCTGCTCCTCGCGCACGACGGGAGGGCGGATGCGTCCTTGCTCATGTGGGCGGTCACCATCGCGGCCGTAGAGGTGCTCCCAGTTCCCGCATGGCATGGTTTGCAGGTCAGCGTAGGCTTTCCGCTCCTCATGGTCGTGGCGTTCGTGTATCCACCGGGGCCGGCGGCGCTCGCGGCCTTCGTCGGAGCGTCGGATCCGCGCGAATTCCGTCGCGAGGTCTCCATACTTCGTGCGGTCTTCAACAGGAGTCAGGTGGCCCTCTCCGTGCTCGCGGCAAGTGCTGTCTTCCACAGTCTGGCTCACTTGGAGGACTCTTCGACGCTGTTGCTGGCGCCGGCAGCCCTTGCTGCGGCCGTTGTCGATTACTTGATCAACAGCAGCATCGTGACGATCGCTGTCACGCTTCACAGCGGCCTTCCGCCGCGGCGGGTGATGCGCGAGCTGAGGATCGGGAGGCTGAGCGAGTTCCTCGTGAGCTACCTGGGGCTCG
>CAZTUO010000520.1:0-2041 GCA_964616355.1 uncultured Nitrospira sp. | reverse complement strand
CGCTACTATAACGAGGGCGACTTCATCTCCCTGCGCCGCTACAAGGAAGGCGTCTACGCCATCCCCTACGAAGGCGAGGAGGTCAAGCTCCACTGGGCCAACCACGACCAGTACTACATCAAGACGAGCGAATACCTGCGCAACTACACCTTCACGCTCCCCTCCGGCAAGCGGGCGCACTTCAAGCTCGCCGAGGCGGACACCGAGAAGGACAACAACCGCGCCGCGAACGGGAACGAGCGCCGGTTCATCCTGTCCCAGGAGCAGCCGCTGGCCGAGGAGAATGGCGAGCTCGTCGTCCGCTTCCACTACCGTCCGCATCCGGACAAGGCCAAGCAGGCGGACCTCAACGCGGCGGCGGTGGACCGCATCCTGAACCAGACCACCGGATTCGACGACTGGCGGCGGGAGCTCGCCGCGCCCCGACCCACCGAGAAAAACGCGAACCGGACGCTTTTGGAGAAACACCTCACCGACTACACCGCCCTGAACACCTTCGACTACTTCATCCACAAGGACCTCGGCGGCTTCCTGCGGCGCGAGCTGGACTTCTACATCAAGAACGAGGTGATGCACCTCGACGACATCGAGAGCGACACCGCCCCTCGCGTGGAGCAGTACCTGTCCAAGATCAAGGCCATCCGCCGCATCGCCCACAAGCTCATCGACTTCCTGGCGCAGATCGAGAACTTCCAGAAGAGGCTCTGGCTCAAGAAGAAGTTCGTGGTCGAGACGCAGTACTGCGTCACGCTGGATCGCATCTTCGCCATCGAGGACGAGAAGGCGCGCGACTGGCTGATTGGCGCGATCATCAAGAACGACGCCCAGCGGGAAGAGTGGGTGCGGCTGTGTGCGATTGATGAGATCAAGGGCGACCTGACGACGCCCGGGTATAGCAAGCCGCTCACGGCGCAATTCCTCAAAACCCACCCCACGCTGGTGGTGGACACGCGCCATTTCGATGAAGCCTTCAAGCTGCGGCTGCTTGGGGCCATCCCGGACATTGACGAAGAGACGGACGGCCTCCTGATCCACAGCGAAAACTTTCAGGCACTGAACCTGCTGCAGGCGCGGTACAAGAAGCAGGTAGCGTGTCTCTACATCGACCCACCGTACAACACTGGCGATTCGGAGATCCTTTACAAGAATGAGTACATCTCGGCATCGTGGCTTACCCTGATTGAGAACCGGCTTGCTCTGGCAACCCGCGTCCTTCTGTCCGATGATCCCGCTCTCTTCATTGCCATCGATGACTTCGAGATGGTTGATCTGTGCGAACTGGTGGACACGCATTTCCCGTCTCTGCGCAGAGAGATGATCGTAGTCAACCACCACCCGCAGGGCGGCAAGGCGAAGACGCTCGCGAGTACGCATGAATACATGCTTGCATGTGTGGACCGCGGTTCTGACCGCACCCTGCGGGGGAGGCTAAGTAAGGAGGGGGTGGAGGAGCGGCCATTCAAGCGAAGCGGGACGGCAGAAAGCAACTTCCGTCGCGCTCGACCGAACAGTTTCTACGCGATCCTTGTCGACCCCAAGACCAAGGCAGTCGTGGGAGCAGAGCCCCCGCCCGCGCTCGGTAGCGACTATCCCACCGGACCGACGAAGGAAGGATACCTTCGCGTTTACCCTCTCGGTAGCCAGGGCGAGGAGAGGGTTTGGCGGCGATCCTACGAATCGGGCCTTGCTCTGATCCCTGCGAAGAAGCTGATCTGCACCGAGAACAGCACCATTTACCAGCTCATAGAGGCTCAGGAAAGGACTCCGGCGCTCTTCAGCAACTGGGTGGACCCGCGCTACAACGCGGGCACGTTCGGAGCAAACCTGCTAGGAGACATTATCGGCGAGCACAATCCCTTCTCCTACCCGAAGTCGATTCACACTGTGGAGGACGCGATCTTCTCGGCCGGCCTCGAAGAAGGCGCTGTGTGCCTGGATTTCTTTGCTGGGTCAGGTACGACGGGCCACGCCGTCATCAATCTCAATCGGGAGGTCTTGTCAATAGGTGTGGAAATGGAATCAGGCGGCAACCTCCTCCGGC
>CAZTUO010000519.1:589-2042 GCA_964616355.1 uncultured Nitrospira sp. | reverse complement strand
TGGCTAGACGGAACCGGATCGTAGCACAAGGCTCGGGTCAAATCACAGGCCGGGTGCGGCGCCCTAGGAAGGCTTGACACACGGAGGGTCTTGCAGGAATGTGCGGGCGGGGGAGGGAAGTCTGCGGCACGATGCCTGGTGGAGCGGCACCAGGAAACAAGGAACGGAGCCAATGGACAGGGCTCCTCCCTGGTCATGGAGCGATTCAGGCGGGGTTCTGGGTCAGCCGCCGCACGGGGCTCGTGCATTGCAAGAGCGCAAGGGACCGAGCAAACCGGGTTGGTCGTTGGCGCTGGCGGCCCTCCTCGAATGCGGCCTCGAGTCCCGGGTGGCCGGCTGCCGGCCGGCGCGGCGTGAAGTGGCCGACCAGGGGCTCGGCCCCCAGCTCCTCGACACCCTCGGAGCCTGTCCGACATTGAACTAACCCACATTATTCATGACCGCTTCTACTGCAACTGCCGATACGCCGCTGCGACAAGCTGGCATGCGGCGGTGCGGCATGCCAGCGGGCAGGCTCACCCCTCGCGGCCTCCACGTCCTGTTGCAAGGACGCCTCGGCCGCTCGGGGCTCCGCGTGCCCGTCTCGCTTGGCGTCTTGGCAGTTTCGTCACGAACCGTCATGAATAATGTGGGCTAAGAGAACGATGAGTTTCGCGGCTGACCCAGTGTGCGGTTCTCTGCAGCTCGGTCGGCATGGTATGCCCCCGCGACCGCTGGGCGTTCCGCTCCGCTTTCTGCCCGCTGCAGAGCAGCCGCACCACCTCACCAGGGCGTCGGCGGCGGCACCGCTCGTCCACAGGATCCGCCACGAAGGAGGCCCGGTGATCCTTTGGCAGCCACTCATGCGGCGAGGGGGGGCAGCAACCACCGCTCGCCGGGGGAACAGTGCGGGTCGTCATCGCAAGGCCCCTCTCGTGGTGCTAGTGATTTATGCTTATACACGAGTCAGAGGCTCCTGACAAGCAGTTTCTTGCGTCAATGTCGGACAGGTTCCTAGGAGGTGGCTTCGATGATCTGCCGTGCCAACTGCACGATCTGTTGCGCTTCCGAAACGGCCCCGAGCGCATCACTCTTACTGAACAGCTCCCATGGCGTGCGCCCGGTCGCTTCGTCCCCGTAATCGGTCTGAACGTGCACGTCATGTCCAAGCATTTCCGCATGTTCGATCAGGCGACGGAGATGGTCGTCCAAGGCAGCAGGAAAGACCTTCTGGTCAAGCGCCTCACGGAGTGGAACCGTGGGGGCATGGGTCCGGCCGACTGGTCCCGTCAACGCAAGCACCGCCTTCACGCCATGTTCGGCCGCCAGTTGAGCATTGTCGACAGCGGATCGCCAACGTTCGAGAGCCACGTCTTGTTGCGCCTCCCTCAAGAACCCTGTGGCCATCCGCAAGCGGAACGCCGCCTGGTCCTTAGTCATCTCGCCTGCTCCCAGGTCAAGGACCAGGCGAAGC
>CAZTUO010000519.1:0-560 GCA_964616355.1 uncultured Nitrospira sp. | reverse complement strand
CTGGATTCACGGACGAGGCCTTTCCGGTCAATCAAGCGTCGGAGTCGCTCGAATCGGTCAGCGGCGTAGCCGAGCGGGTCATACAGCAGAACGCCGTCAAGGGCAATATCGAGCCAGAGGCTTGGGACGTCCGCTTCGAATTCATCCGGCGTTTTGGCCAGCAAGGCGACCTTTGCCCGGTGAGCTGAGGAGAGCCATGACCGGAGTTGGCGTCCACGCTCGAAGGGACCGTCGAGCAGGTGGCGAGCGATGACCAAGAGGTCCCAGTCGCTGTCCTCGCGGGCCTCCCCTCTGGCACGAGAGCCGAATAGGACCACGGCGACCAAATCGGGGCCGAGCCGTTGAGCGAGTGAGGCGACCGCTTCATCGAGCCACGCCGGTCGTGTGGTGAGAGATTCCATACGGCCCCTACTGTACCGCAGGCCATGAGGTTTGTGAAGCAGGTGCACCGATCTAAAAAGCCCCGCTCGGAAGGGCGGGGCTCTTCAGTAAGCGTCTTTGGCGTAGCGGAAGCCGGTGGATTCGTTCCGGTTCAGCGGATCGCTTTTGACGCGGGTGAA
>CAZTUO010000518.1:0-2045 GCA_964616355.1 uncultured Nitrospira sp. | reverse complement strand
TCGGGTTCGCCTTCGCTGGCGTGGGCCGCATAGAGCTGGGCGCAAAGGGCCGCCAGCAGTTGTCGCTCTGTGGCCGGCTTCATCTCCGCTTCGCGGCTTCCGGGGATGCGGGTGCGCACCATGCGCACGGCGGTGGCCCGGCTGAGGAGAGCGCCGTCTCCCGAGACATCGACGAAGAATTCGGCGGTCGAGGATTGGAACCGGCACAGGAACAGATCCGGCAACCAGATGCCGGTGAGGGGCAGTCCGAGCCGCCTGCCCAGAATGAGGTAGAGGATCCCGCCCGCCAGCGGGCTGGCCATGCTGATGTCCAGGACCCGGTTCAGATAGTGGGCCTGGGGCCAGAGCGACAGCTCGGGGGTGCAGAGCAGATTGAGATCGTTTTGCAAGAAAGCGTTCAGCAGGTGCAGCCGCGTCCGGGCATGACTGCGCGGTTTGATCCGCTCGCGCAGCGTGGCGGCATAGGTCTCCAGAAGGGCCTCGTATCCCTCCGGGTTCAGATCTGGGTAGCGGGTCTGAGCCAGCAGGAGCGCGCCCTGTTCCAGGTCCGGGTTTTCCCCACAGCGCAGGCAGAATTGCAGAAAGCGATCATCGGCATGGCGGCGGGACAGTTCGCTCACTAGCGCCCGGGCGCGCTTGCGCAGGACCGGATCACGGCTGGCCAAATGCGGCCGAAGCCAATCGACGGCGGCGGGCCCCAGCGCCAGGACATGTTCTCGAATGGCGGCAAACACCCTGGGGTCCTCGTCGCCCAACAAGGTGAGCAACGCTGCCCGTTGTCGTTCGGACAATGGCTTCGGCGTGGCGTTGGAAGACGCAACGTTCATGACGCCTGCCATTGAAGCAGAGCGGGAAGCGAGCTTCAACGTTGGAGTGCGAGCGCTGGTTGACGCGCGTTTGGCAGCCCCCAAATCCATGCACCAGCGGGCGGTGTGGCGGCTGCGGCCCCGGTACGGCGGCTGGGACTCTCTGCCCGGGCGCCGCTTCGTGGTCTGAAGCATCAAAACCGGCCGGGCATATCCGCGCAATTTGAGGGTGCGGTCGATCGGCGGTGGCCTCGGCCCTCCACGGGAGGGCTTGGGGACCGCATCCGACGGAATGCCAGGGTGGGCAGGAGTCGTTTCCACAATGGCCCATGGTGTCGGAGGAGACCCCGCGGAGGATGTCGCGGCGGTGTTTACGCTCCACTGTCGGGGCGTCCGATCGGGGTTGGCGTTGCGTCCCGTACCCCGGCAACGACTCCTGCCAGGACCCGGGAAGGCAGTCATCGAGGGCGGATTGGGCGGGGAAGAATCGGGGAAAAACTCTTTTGAAAAAATTTCTCAGAAACCTGTTGACAGAGCGATGCTTGCGGCTTAATCTGGCCGCGGTTCTAAGACAGGAAAGCGAGGTCGAGCCAGGAGCTAGAACAATGAAACGTCTGCAAAATCTCCTCTGTGGTGTTGCGGTGGTAGTCGTCGGTGCGCTGTGCCAGGGCGCATCTGTCGTGTATGACAACTCCTCGAACGACTACCTGATCCGGTTCAATCCAGGCACGGTCGAGGTTGGCGATGAAATCATTCTGGCCCCTGGCCCCGAACGGATGATCTCGACTTTTACCTTCCAGTATTGGGGGGAGAATTTCTCCGGGGACGAGCAGATTCGTGTGCGGTTTTACGCCAACGACGCGTTCTATTCGAGCCATAATGCCAATATCGCTCCCGGCGGACTGCTGTACGACAGTGGTCCCTTCAGCATTCCGGCGACCCCGCGGCAGACGATCGTGCTGGACTACGCGACCTTGCTGGCGGGGAATGGGGGTGATCCCGTCATCGTACCGGACTCCTTCACGTGGAGCGTCCAGTTTTTGAACGTGAACGCGGGCGCTGGTGAGAGGGCGGGTTTGGACATTTACGACCCAGCGACCACGGGTTGGAACTACATCAGTTATTGGGAAAACGATCCGATCCAAGGCTGGTTGCTCAAGACGAACCAGTTCGGGATCCCGATGAGTTTCAGCGCTCGTGTGGAGGCGGTCGTGCCGGAGCCCAACGTGTTGGCTCTGG
>CAZTUO010000517.1:0-2049 GCA_964616355.1 uncultured Nitrospira sp. | reverse complement strand
CCCCTTCCCGCTCGCCCTGAGGCACTCGAAGGGCGAGCGGAGCCTAACGGCCCATGCTTCGAGAGACCTCAGCATGAGCGGGGGTGGCCGATAGCAAAAACAAGCGCTCGGTTTGAAACAGCGCGGGGCCCCGTGTGTTATATATGGTGACTGGGGAGGCCAGCCGGGCGAATGTGGAAGAATTTCTGTAGGCGTTTACGTCAAGAAAACGTAAAATCCCCCTCGTGAAAGACTTGACAAATGGCCCTGGGATGACAATACTAAAGCCACTTCATAACATAAGACGGGGAGGGCACTGCCGGCGAACAGATTCGAAACACAAATTGCGGCCCAGCTAAAGCAGTAAGCAATCGCATCCTAGCGAGCCCAAAGGGAGGGGAAATATGCAAACGTCGTTACCCCGACGTACGCTGCCTAAGCTTATCGTTCTGACCATAGCAGTCCTGGTACTCGGCTTCCTTGTGTTCCAGGACACCAGCACCACCAGCGCCGTTTGTAACGGCTGCAATCCTCGGTGGGAGGCGGAGACCCACCAGAGCGTCAGCGTCAAGACACCCAGCGCGGCCGCGGACCTCACTCTAGCGCTCGAGATTCCGTGCAGTCTCGATCCCACCCCGGATCCGAACTGCGATTACAACTTCTACGGCATCAACTTCAACCAGCCGCCCAACGCCACCATCAGCCAGGGCCCGCCCACCAACGCCAGCGCCAACCTGGGCGACATCGTTGGGACGCTGCTCAGCGACCCTACCAGCCTCGGCCTGGTCAACACTGCCTGCGGTGGCAGCGTCCCGGTGCCCTTCACGCTGATGAACGCCACCATCGATACCAGTTCTGGCAACCAGATGGCGCCCACCACAGCAGGGAATTCGGGCCCCGTCCCCAAGGTCGGGGGCGGTACCGTCAGCGGCACCCTGACCCCCTACATGATGGACGTTCCGCCGGCCAGCGGAAACGGCTCGCCGGCCAGCGGGAGCGGCATCGATAACGACCTGCCGTCCGGCGTCGACCGCTACCCCAGCTTCCTAGTCACCATGTTCCCCGGCGTTACGCCCTGGGCCCGCTACTTCGGCTCGAACGTCGTGGGCGGCAACGCGGTGACCCTAAACTTCGTGGTCTTCGCCCCCGGCGCCCTGGGCAGCATCCCAGCGCCCAACCCCCTGCACGACATGGGCCTGGCTGACCTGGGTTACACCTCCATCACCGTCCTCAACGACCCCACGGCCCCAGCGGCCCCGGGCGGCGTGACGGACTTCTGCTCGCGCCTTCACACGGAATCGACAATCTTTGGGATCACCCGAGACAACCCCTGCACGGAGACGCCGGGCACAGAGACCAACCCCGACACATGCGGGGCCAACGACGACCAGATCGACGCGAGCCTCTACAACCCAGCGCCTGGCGGCCAGACCGGCCGCACGCAGTACGCCAACCCGCCTGCGGGCACCCGCCTGTACACCACCCTCCACATCTCCCAACGCGACCTGGACGGCGACGGCTTCGAGAACAGCCTCGATACCTGCCCCTACACCGACAGCTCGCCCTTCAACCCCCGGGTGGGCGGCTCCACCGGCGACACCGACTCCGACATGATCGATAACTCGTGCGATAACGACCAGAGTGGCGGCAGCAACCAGGACGGCGACACCCACCCCAACGGCAGCGAGTGGTTGAACGCGGGCGACAACTGCCCGACGGTGTCCAACCCGCTGAACGAGGAGCAGGAGCTGAACGAGCCCGATAACATCTCTCGGCCGCGGGGCGGCTCCAACAGCGACAGCATCGGCGACGCCTGCGATCTGGCAGAGACGAACTGCAACGACGCCTTGGACAACGACACCCGGACGGGTCTCAACTACCCGGCCGGCGCCGACCTCCAGGACGGCTTGGTCAATGACGGTTGCCCAGCGGTAGGAGCGGCTGAGGTAGGCTGCCTGAACAACGTCGACGATGACAACGACGGGAAGGTGAACGACGGCTGTCCCAGCAGCTCACGGGTGGCCAACGGCAAGTACTACGTGACCTTCACCGTGGACGCCATCTGCATCG
>CAZTUO010000516.1:0-2057 GCA_964616355.1 uncultured Nitrospira sp. | reverse complement strand
AGCGTGGCGGTCGCGCCGACGCTCACCGTGAGCGGCGAGGGACCCAGCGCCACGACGGCGAGGGGCGGCGGGGTGACCAGCACAGCCGCCTCGGCGCTCGTCCCGTTCAGGCTGGCCGTGACCAGCGCCGTGCCCAGGCCGACCGTCAGGACCGGCACCGGCGCGGCGGTGGCGCCGGCCGGCACGTACACGAGCGGGGGCACGGCGACGATCCCACCCGGGGCGGCCTCGATCCTCACCTCGGTGTCCGTCGGCTGGGCGGCGGAGATCGTCACCGTGAGCGTCACGGTGGCCCCCAGCGTGGCCGGCGTGACCGGCGGGAGCAGCGAGATGACGGTGGGCACGGCCGGCGTCACGGTCACGGTGCTGGTCGCACGGGTCTCGTTCAGGCTGGCCGTGACCTGCGCGGTCCCCGGCGCGTTGGCGGCAACCGGCACCGGCGCGGCGGTGGCGCCGGCCGGCACCGTCACGCTGCTGGGCACGAAGACGATGGCCGGATCGCTGCTGCTCAGCGCGACCGTGGTGTCGGTCGCTTGCGTCGCGCTGATGGTGACGGTCAGAATCCCGGTGGCGCCTTGGGTGATCGTGAGCGTGCCTGGCGACAGGCTGGTGACGGTGGGCGGGCGCGGCGTGACCTGCACGGTGCTGCTGGCCGTCCCGCCGTTCAGGGAGACGGTGATCTGCGCCAGGCCCTCGCTCCCCGCTGTGACCGGGATCGCGACGCGGCTCTGGCCGGAGGCGAAGGGGACCGATGCCGGCACGGACGCCACGCCCGGCGCAGTGCTGCTGACAGCCAGCGCGCCCGCGTCGGTGGGCGTGGGCGCGAGGGTGGCCGTGAGGGTGCCGACGGCGCCCTCCGTGATGCTCAAGGGGTTCGGCGTCAGCGAGACCGGCGTCGGGCGGATCGTGGTGCCGACGACGCTGAGCGTCAGGTAACCGCCAGGCGTGCTCGCGACCGTGACCTGCAGCGTGTTCGAGGACTGGAGCGTGACGGGGCGATCCACGACCGCGACGTTCTGGTTGAAATCGTTGGGGCCTGCCACCTGCACGCCGTTGAGCGTGATCGTCGCGGAGGCAAGACGGTGGCCGCCCGCCGTGTCGCCGTTGACGATGTGGAGCCGGAAAGGCGCGCCGACCGAGGCCGGGACCGTGACGGTGTCGGTGTACTGGTTCGGCGCCCCCGTCGTGCGGACATATTGCTTCGGACCGAACAGCAGGCGGTCCGGCTGGCTCTCGGCCTGGACGGCGGCTGCGGCGAGGGTGAGGAGGACCAGGGCGCACGGCGGCCCCGCCTGTCGGGCCGGTGCACGGCGGCGCGGCGGCACCCGAGGGGGCATCGGTGCGAGCCTCCTTCGTTCGCCGCCGGCCTGAGCCGGAATGGAGCACTCGGCGAGTGGCGCCTGCTATACCGGAAATCTCTGCGGCTGCAAAGGGTCAATTGTGAGGCGTCGCTCCCGCCCCGCTACTTTCGTTGGGAGGACTGTAACCTAGTTAAAACTACGCCTATGAGTGGTCTGGCGAGACCGGACGGTCCGGCGATCGGAGGGGGCATCCGGTCATCCGCTTGATTCGGGGCGCCGACTCGCCTAGAGTGACGGCTGGAAGCCAGGCCGATCCAGGGGCGTTTGGGCATGATCCGGAGCTTTAACGGCATCGCGCCGACGATTCACGAGCGCGTCTATATCGAGGACACGGCCGTGGTGATCGGCGATGTCGTGATCGGCGAGGACTCCAGCGTCTGGTTTAACAGCGTGGTGCGCGGGGACGTGCATTTCATCCGGATCGGGAGCCGGACCAACATCCAGGACCTTTGCCTGCTGCATGTGACGCATGACACCCACCCGCTCGTGATCGGCAACGAGGTGACGGTCGGCCATCACGTTGTGCTGCACGGGTGCACGATCAAGGACCGGGTGCTCATCGGGATGGGCACGATCGTGATGGATGGCGCCGTGATCGGCGAGGACTGCCTTGTGGGGGCTGGTGCGCTTATCACCGAGGGCACGGTCGTGCCTCCGAAGAGCCTGATCCTTGGCGCGCCGGCGAGGGTGAAGCGG
>CAZTUO010000515.1:0-2058 GCA_964616355.1 uncultured Nitrospira sp. | reverse complement strand
CCCGCCCCCGCGACCTGTCGGAGCCGCGGCTGCCGCCCCAGAATCTCGAGGCTGAGCAGTCGGTTCTCGGCGCGGTGCTGCTCGACAACGCCGCCCTCGCCAAGGCGATGGAGCTGCTCACCGAGGAGGACTTCTACCGGACTGCCCACAAGAAGATTTTTCAGGCGATGCTCGAGCTATCCGAGCACGGGGAGGTCATTGACCTCATCACGCTCTCGGAGCACCTCAAAACCAGAGGCGAGCTGGAGGCGGTGGGCGGGGCGGCCTACCTGGCGGAGCTGGTCCAGGTCGTCCCCTCGGCCGCGAACATTCGCTACCACTCCAAGATCGTCCGCGACAAGGCGATGCTGCGCGGACTGATCAGCACAGCGACCGAAGTGATCGCGCGGGGGTACGAGGGGATGGGCTCGGTGGACGAGCTGCTGGAGTTCGCCGAGCGCTCGATCTTCGGCTTGGCGCAAGGCCAGATGAGCCGGTCGTTCGCCGAGATGAAGCAGCTCATCCTCGAGGGCATCAATCGGGTTGACGAGCTGTACAAGAAGAAGGAGCAGATCACCGGCATCCCGACCGGCTTCCTCGATCTCGATGCGATCACGGCCGGGCTTCAGCCGTCCGACCTCGTGGTGATCGCCGGGCGGCCCAGCATGGGGAAGACCAGCCTGGCGCTCGGGATGGTTCAGACCGCCGCGGTCGAGTACCGCAAGGCGGTCGGGGTCTTCAGCCTCGAGATGTCCGGCGTCCAGCTCGTGCTCCGGATGCTCAGCTCGGAGGCGCTCGTGGACTCCCACCTGCTGCGCACCGGCAAGCTCTCCCCGGGGGACTGGACGCGGTTGACGGCGGCGGCCGACAAGCTCTCGCAGGCGCCGATCTTCATTGACGACTCCGGCTCGCTCACCGTCCAGCAGATGCGGGGTAAGGCGCGGCGCCTCAAGGCCGAACGCGGGCTCGCTCTCCTCGTCGTGGACTATCTGCAGCTCATGCAGGGCCGGGCCGACGCGGAGTCGCGCCAGCAGGAGATCTCGGACATCTCCCGCTCGCTCAAGGCCCTGGCCAAGGAGCTGGACATCCCCATCGTCGCCCTGTCGCAGCTCAGCCGCGCGGTCGAGACCCGCCAGGACAAGCGCCCCGTGCTCGCTGACCTCAGGGAATCGGGGGCCATCGAGCAGGACGCCGACGTGGTGATCTTCATCTATCGGGACGAGGTGTACAATCCGGACACCACCCAGAAACCGGGCGTGGCGGACATTCTGGTCCGGAAACACCGCAACGGCCCGACCGGCGACATCGAGCTGACCTTCCTGGAGAAGTACGCGAAGTTCGCAAACCGTTCGGACCGGGAGGTTTGACACCATCCGAGCGGGCTTCGTATAATCCGCCTCACGCGCCCTCGGCGGCCCTGAGCGTGAGCGAGGTTCCCGAGGTTCCAATTTGATGACCGGAAGCACCACCAGGCAGGGGAAAGCGCTGCGAGGGGACCTGCCGTTTCGCTGCGGCCGGGGGCTGCTCGCCGTCCTCGCCATCCCGCTGGTCGTCGTTTCCTGCGCCGCCGTCCCGGAAGCCGGGACGGGCAGCAGTGGCGTCGGGCCGTCCGCCGCCGCGACGCCCCCGAAGCCGCCCGTGCCGTCGGATCCCCTCGCCTACTACCATTTCATCCTCGGCCATCAGGCGGAGCTGGCCCAGGACCACGAGCGGGCGATCAGCGAATACCTGACCGCCATGCGTGCGGACCCGGCCTCGATGTTCCTCAAAGCCCGGCTAGCCACCCTCTACCTGTCGAAGGGAGATACCGCTGCGGCGCTCCGCTTCGCCGAGCGCGTCGCCGAGGCGGACGTCCGCGATGTCTCGGTCCTGCTGTCGGTCGCGGGCGTCTATGCCGCAGCGGGCCAGGTCGAGCAGGCGCTCGCCCTCTACGACCGCGCGATCGCGGCGAGCGGGGAGGGGGGCGACGCCTATTTCTCCAAAGGGCTCCTCCTCATGAACCTGAAGCGCTACGAGGAGGCCCAGCAGGTGTTCGAGCAGGGGGTGCAGAAGGCGAACGGGTCGCCGATGGGCTTCTAC
>CAZTUO010000514.1:0-2058 GCA_964616355.1 uncultured Nitrospira sp. | reverse complement strand
CCCGGCTGGTGTTCGTCCAGCTTGAGCCGGACCACCACGTCCACATAGTCGAAGGTCGCCTCGTCGGTCAGGATCATCTGGACGCAAGCGGCGTCGCCGCAGGCGGCGTTGAGTGCCAGCACATGGGGCTTGGTCGGGGCCTGGGGATCGGCGGCGATGCGCCAGTCCGCCCGGCCTCCGCGCCCCAGAGCCTCGACGCGGAACCCCGTGGGCGCGGCGCCCAGAGGCTCGCGGTCGAAGTCCCATGCCCGCAACAGATCCTGTGCCGGTGGGGACGCGTGGACGGCGACATCAAGCACTTCGGGCGACCGGACCGGCGCGGGCAGCGTCACCTGCGCGCCTTCGGGCACCAGGGTTTTGACCTGATCATTGCCGACCAGATGCACCCACACCCCGGCCACGCCCGCGAGCCGATCGTGCCATTCCTTGGCGGTGCGCAGCCGGGCCTGGAGCGCCTCCGGCGTGCGGGCCGGGGACAGCGCCTCGAGGCTCAGCAGCGCGTATGCCGCAACCAGCTTCTCCACCGGAATCTCCACCGCCTCCAGGGCCTGCTCCGCCTCGCGTCTGGCCTGGTCCATCCACGGATGCTCGTATCGCCGGTTCCACGCCAGCCACTGAATCCGATCCCACGCCAGCTCCAACAGGAGCGCCCCGCGGCGTCCCCACTCGGCCTCCGGCGTCTCCTGGAGCAGGCCTTCATGCCGCCTCACCGCCTCCTCCGCGTCTCCGTTCCAGCGGGACAGGGCCCCGAGCCGGCGACGCATCTCCCAATCGGCCCGGCCATGGCTCTCCACGATCTCCAGCGCGGCCAGGGCGCCGTACAACGCGTCCGCAGCGGGCTCGTATCCCGTGGCGATCGCCGTGAGCTCCTGGCGCCACGTCGAGGCCTGAATGTTCCAGTAGAGCTCGGCCAGGCGGGACGCGACCGCCTCGAGGGGCGCGCTCATCCCGCTCTTGCCCAAGCCCTGGGCCAGGAACGAGCGGTAGAGCTCGCCCCCGAGCAAGGCGTTCGTCTCCGTATCGTCGGGACCCAGCAGCAAGAGCTTCCGCAGAAGCGCCAGCCGCTCGCCCCGCCCCGGCAGGTGCCGGGCCCGATCGAGACTCGCGGCGAAGCGGTCCGCCGCATCCTGCCTGGTCCACCAGCGCGCCGAGCCCAAGACCAGGCCGCCCTGCACGGGGGGCACGGGGGGCGAATCACCGGGACGATCGAAGGCCCGCCCGATGTTGTCAGGATCGAGGCCATATCGGGTTCCGGGAATCTGCGGCGCATCCGCGAGCGCCTCGTTCACCACGGCGGCGTCGGCGCGATACCCGTGCTGGCGCAGCCCGGTCACGACGACGAAGCGCGCATGCAAGGACCGCACCGGCCCGTATCTGCGGACTGCTCCGCTTGCCCACCAGACCTCTTCCGGCCTGAGGGCCAGCGGCGCGGTGAGGGGATCGGGATAGGTCACGAGGATCTCCACCATGGCCCCCCGGACCGCTAGCGGGTCTTCCCCCTTCCGTTGCAACACGATTGGGCGCGAGGGCGAGACCTTCTTGATCGCGACCTGTGGCCTGGCGTCCCCGACGACGGCGGGCGAGAGGAACACCGCTGGCGGATAGTCCTTCCAGGCATCCGCGGTCCGATGCTGCTCGGCGATCAACCCGAACCCGAGGCCGCGGCCCTCGGCGCCGAAAATCCTCTTCTCCGGGTCATCCGCAACCAGCGCGCGGTGGGCCTGCATCGTGTCGGTCCAGCAGGCGGGCGGCCCCTGCGGTGTGACCTCCGGTGATGCCGGTGGCGCCGCCCCTCGGGACCGGCTGGCGCAGCCGAGGTCGAGCGCCGCCCAGTCGTCCGGGCGCCCTGCGGCCAGCGCCTCCGCATATCGCAGAGCCAGACGGCCCGGCTCATCGGGCCGCGCGACGGCGCCGGGCTTGGCCGGCCCCGCAAGCAGCTTCTCTCCCGACGATAGCGTCGCCAAGATCGCCAATCCGACGATCACTCGTTTCGTCACGGTCACCACCCTCTTGTATATGGAGGGCTAATTGATGAATCCTCGTCGTCGGATGCATGCG
>CAZTUO010000513.1:0-2058 GCA_964616355.1 uncultured Nitrospira sp. | reverse complement strand
TTGTCGCCGATGCCGTCGCTGTCCTTATCGGTGTTTTGGGGTTTGTTGTTTGCGCCGGGAGGGCTGTTGGGATCCTGAAGCTGGTTGTCGAGCGGGCAGTTGTCGGCCCGGTTGGAGAAGCAGTCCTTGTCTTCGTCAGGGCCGACATAGCCCGCTGGGCAGGCCTGGGCGGATCCCGGCGACCCCTTGGAGTCATCTGGGTCGCAGGCCTTGGGCAAACCGTCATTGTCCTCGTCGTTGGTACCCGGCCCGCCAAGAGCCCGGGGGTCCCACTCGGGGTTCGGCTTGTCGAAGCAAACGTCGAGGCCGTTTTCTATGCCGTCGCCATCGTAGTCCCTCTGGCTGTTGGCGAACATGGTGATGTTGTAGGTGCCTGCCTGGGAGGGGCTGCTCCGGGCGACGCAGTTGCCCTCGTCGGTGCCGCTGCAAGAGCCGTAGCGGGCGTTCTCGCCGAAGCCGCCAACGGCAGGGCAGCCATCGTTCACGTCGGAGTCTTCGCCGTCATCGCTGGTGTCGTTATCGCATTGAGCGCCGCTCTCGGCCACCTGGTTCACCTGGGGACAGCCGTCGTTGATCTTCCCGTCGTGGTCTTCATCCACCGTGTTGCCGGTATCGCAGGGGAGCATCGGAATCCCCTTGTTTTCCCTGACAACGCCGGCAGCGCTGGTGACAGGGCAGTTGGCAGTCCCGGTCACAGCGCCGGTACATGGGTTGTCCTTCGTCGCGCCGAAGATCGAGCCAGCGCTCTTAAGGGGCGCGCAGAAGTCGCTAATGGCGCCTGGCGCCGCCGGCGCTGTCGGGTCCTGAAGGATCGTCTGGCTGACGTAACCCAGATTCGGGTCGAAGGTGAGTTCTTGCCCGGCGATCTCCAGGGTCACGCCTGGGTCGAAGAACACGAAGTTCAATACGACCCACGTGCCCTGGACCTTAGTAACGCCGGTGAGGCGCAGCCGCGGCTGCTTTCCCTTGAAGTGCTCCTTCAGGTAGCTCGGGTAGTGGTCGACGCCGTCCGGGATCCCGTTCTGCGGGTTCACGTCCAGGGCCAAGGGTTCCAAGACGTTGGCCTCGCCTACCGGCTTGGGCGCTATCGTGTCGTCGATGTTGATGGAGGCGTTCATCATGGCGAAGTTGACAAAGACCATACTGCTACACGCCCCGCCCAGGAGACCTAGGGTCGATTCGGCCTTGAGGGTGGCCGCCAACGCCCCGATGGGGATCGTGTCCCCCTTGGGCACTCCGAAGGCCTCCGGGGTGAAGGTAACCAGAGGTCCGAAGTTGGAGTCGACGACTGGGCTGTCCTTGACAGAACAGTCGTCGTTCCAGCCCACGCAGAACTGGTACTGGACGTCGGGGTTGGAGCCAGGTGACGGGTCGCCGTCGCAGTCGGCTGGGGTATCAAAGTTATCGAAGCAGTAGAAACCCCCTGGCCCGAAGGGCGGTGGCGTCGCCGATGTGTCCTGGGTAGACACGAAGATAACCAGGGCCGCGATGAAAGACAGCCCCAGAAAAGTGAGAAGCCGCATCCCTATGGTCATCGCTGCACGCTCCTTTTCGAGACCCCCGGGCAATAGCAGGGCGTATGACGCGTAAGTTCATTCCGCTTATAGCCTAATTCGTATTTGGTGTCAAGTGCGATAGGGATGCTGATGCTCTCAGCGCAGTTTCTGCTGCCACGCCGTAACCCGCGGGCCGCGCGGGCCCGCCAGCGGGCGAGCATCCACTGGAGCTGAGGTCTCGAACCCCGCGCAGCCGGTGACCCTACGGCCAGGGACAGGCAGGTCCGTTGAAGGCGCGAGCACCTCCAATCATGGTGGGCTTTACGAAGGTCACGCTCACGAGGTCCGAGAGGTTGATGTCGTTTCCCAGCGGCCCCTTGCCCGGCACCACATCCCAGCGCACATCGCCCGGGTGAGTACCGACGTTGGTATTTATATAACGCACGGGACCGATGTACGAAGCGACGTCTTGAAGATCGATGCGGTTTTGGCTGAACGGTCCGCTGACCAGGTCCGCCGGCCAGCCGATGGGCGACGGCGGGTCGGTGGGCGGCGAGCTGTT
>CAZTUO010000512.1:0-2062 GCA_964616355.1 uncultured Nitrospira sp. | reverse complement strand
GCCGGATCAATACGGTTCCCACTTCGCGGAAATCGGGCAGGAGGCGAGTCAGGTCCGCTCCATCCTCGCCGATGCGATCGACAAGCTCCTCAGCAGTTTCACCGGCCTCGAGGCCTCGACACGGCGTCAGCAGGAGCTCGCCCTCGCCCTGGTGACACACCATCAGGGTGGCCGAGACGACCAGGTGGATTTCGAGGATTTCGTCCGGGAGATCTCGGACACGCTGGCGATCTTCGTGGAAAACACCGTGGATACCAGCAAGGTCGGGATGCATCTGGTCAGCATGATGGACGACATCGTGGGGCGTGTGGAATCCATCGTCGGCGTGCTGGGAGAGCTGGAGGCGATCGCCAAGCAGACCAACCTGCTCGCCCTCAATGCCGCCATCGAAGCCGCGCGCGCCGGTGAGGCCGGTCGAGGCTTCGCCGTGGTGGCAGACGAAGTGCGCAACCTCTCCCTGCGCTCCACCCACTTCAGCGACCAGATCCGTGGACACATGCACGGGGTGCGCGAATCCGTGCACGAGGCGGAACGGGCCATCAACTCCATGGCGTCCAAGGACATGCAGGTGGCGCTCACCTCGAAACAGCGCGTGGACGACATGCTGAAGAACCTGCAGGTCATCAACCGCGAGATGGCCGTCGTCGCAGGCGAGCTGCGCGACCTTTCCGCCGAAGTGGAACAGAACGTGCAGCGCGCCGTGACCTCGCTCCAGTTCCAGGACCTCGCCAACCAGATCCTCGCCCGGGTCGAGGCGCAGGCCGCGGCCTCGGGGACGACGCTCACCGAGCTTGCCACCGTGAGCAGCCAGGCCCAGGCACAAGACCCGGATCCCAAGGGGTTCGACCGCTACCTGGACGACTGCCGCGGCATCGTGGCCAAGGCCGAAGCGAGCGCCCCGGGCACGAGTCCGGTGCGGCAGCGGGAGATGGCGGCAGGCGAGGTCGAACTTTTCTGACCATTGATCCACCGGAAAGGATACGCCCATGGCAAAAGCAATTCTGGCCGTCGATGACTCCCCTTCCATCCGCCAGATGGTGGCGTTCACGCTCAAAGGCGCGGGCTACGAGGTGGTCGAAGCAGTGGATGGACAGGACGGACTCAACAAAGCCAAGACCAAGACCTTCCAGCTGGTCCTGACCGACCAGAACATGCCCCAGATGGATGGCCTGACCCTGATCCGTTCGCTGCGCGCCCTGCCCCAATACAAGACCGTCCCCATCCTGGTGCTCACCACCGAAGCGGGCGAGGCGATGAAAACCCAGGGCAAGGCAGCCGGCGCGACCGGCTGGCTGGTCAAACCCTTCGATCCCCAGAAACTCATGGAAGTGGTCAAGAAAGTCATCGGCTGAAGCCGCGGAGGTCGCCATGTCCATCGACATGAGTCAGTTCTACCAGGTGTTCTTCGAGGAGGCCGCGGAGCATCTGGCCGCCATGGAGAACCTGCTGCTGGGACTCGATCTCCAATCGCCCGATCCAGACGCCCTCAATGCGATCTTCCGGGCGGCCCATTCCATCAAGGGGGGTGCGGGCACGTTCGGCTTCACCGACATGACCGAGGTGACCCACATCCTGGAAACCCTCCTGGACCGCATTCGCAAAAACGAACTCCCCCTGCGGGAGGACATGGTGGATGCGTTCCTGCGCGCCGGCGATGTTCTGAAAAGCCAGCTTGCATTCCACCGCGAAGGCACGCCCATGGACGAAGCGGAAGTCGGCCGCATCTGCGCCGTGCTGGAGCGGCTGGCCGAGGGCCAGCCGCCCGTTGCCGACCGCGCCTTGCCGCAGGAGCAAGCCTACCGGCACCGCTATCGTCTGGTGTTCCGGCGCGTCGCCCGGAAGAAACTCGATCTGCTGCTGGAAGAGCTGCGACGCCAGGGACGGGTGGCCGTGCATGACCCCCTGCCTGGCACCACCCTGGTCGTCGATCTGGAATCCGACCTCGACGAGGCCGCACTCTGGGAGCTGCTGGAGTTCGTCGTCAGCCGACGGCAGGTCCAGCTGTCACGACTCGACGCCACGGAAACCCCACGGGCCGGGTCGGAGGACTTTGGCTTCTTCG
>CAZTUO010000511.1:0-2066 GCA_964616355.1 uncultured Nitrospira sp. | reverse complement strand
GACCGTGAACAGCCGTCTGGACAACTGAACCGCCATCGCCGCCCTCCTCTACCGTCTGCCCGCAAGGCTATCATTCGGGGCATGGGCGAAGCAAGCAACGACTGCTCCAGCCCGCGTCACGCACCGATCCACCGACGCAATCGCCGCTGCACGCCATAATCGGCTTCCCTGCAGATACAGCACCACACGCCGTTGCCGAGAACATAGAAATCTCTTCCCGACCTCCGCCCGTTGCCGGGCGGAGGCGCCGGTCTTACGCGCTGGCGCGCGGCCGGCTTCCCGCTTCCTCTGGCCCGCCTGCCGTACGACAGGGCTCGCATCCCGTCCACGGGCGTTTCGCGTCTCCGGTCCACTCCCGGCGACGGCGGCCGCCAGGGCCGCGAGGTTCCGCGCCGCGTTCTCGCCCCGATCCAGGACCAGTCCGCACGCGTCGCACCGAGATGACTCACTCTCAGCACCATAAAAAGTGTCTTGACAAACGGGGAGCATTACCGTGTCCCGACGACTCCCCCGACAGGACTTGCACCAGCAAGACACACCGCGCCTTTTCACGGCGCACTGAAAATAATGTCCGCTAGCGCGATCTTGTGACCCCCACTCGGTCGCAGTACCGGGCGATCTGGCACTGGCTGCAGAAGGGCGAGACCGGCTGACAGAGATGTTGGCCGAATGGGACCAGCAGGTCGTTGAAGAGGATCCAGTACCGACGGGGTAGCTTGCGCCGAAGGGCCTCCTCGGTCTGCTCCGGCGTCTTGGTCCGGACATAGCCCCACCGGTTCGTGATCCGGTGCACGTGCGTGTCCACGCAGATGCCGGGCTTCCCATACCCGACGGTCACGACGAGATTGGCGGTCTTCCGCCCCACCCCCTTGAGCGTCAGCAGCTCTTCGATCGTGTCCGGGACGCGGCCGCTGTAGGCCGTGAGCAGGCGGCGGCACAGCTCCCGGATCTGCCGGGCCTTTGTTCGGTAAAAGCCGACCGGATAGATGGCCCGCTCCAGGCGGCGCAGGGGAAGCGTGGCCAGGGCAGCGGGATCCGCCGCGAGGGCGAACAGGCGGCGGCTGGCCTCGGCGGTCGTCTGGTCCTTGGTGCGGAGGCTCAACAGGCAGGCGATCAGGATGCGAAAGGGGTCGCGCGACTCTTTGGCCACGACGCCGACCACCGGCTCCTGCCACTGGCGGACTTCCCGGCGGACGATGCGGAGGACGGCGTGGATGTCGTGGTCGCGCATGGGCGCTTGTCCACGGACAGGAGCGGTGCGACGGGGCCGGGAGTGAAGGGACGACGGCGGGGGGCGATTAGTCCATCTTGTGCTTGGCCAGCCACTTTTGCCGGCGACGCTGGGCCTCGCGCTGCTTGGCCTTCCGCCTCACGCTCGGCTTCTCGTAGAAGCGCCGCCGCTTGAGCTCGCGAAAGAGCCCCTCGCCAGCGAGCTTCTTCTTGGCGACCTTGAGGGCCTTTTCGACGTTGTTATTGAAGACCTTAATTTCCATCGTTTCCAGCGTTTCCCTCTGATGTGACTCCGCTGCGATGCGTGCCGTCAAGCAGCGGTGGAGTCTAGCACAGCCCCTTGAGTTTCACAAGCCTCTCCTGGAGCTGCCTCAGCCGGGCCGAAAAGTCTCTTTCAAGTTCTTGATCTTTAATGGATTTTAGGTTCACCTCGGCATTCGCGATCCCTCCCTGAATCGCTGCGATGGCCAGGAAGGAGCCGACCTTCAAATCCGAAGCGACGGATGGCTTTACCTTCGGAGCCAGGCCTTGCAGGAGGGTGGCGACCTCGTGGGCCAAGTTGGCTGTCTCCAAGGGCACCTCCGTCGCGTCACGCAAGCCCGTCGCAATCGCATCCGGCCGGCTCGGGTCCGTTTTGGGCAGGCGAGCGGCCCGGACGACTGCCTCGTAAGCCGCGGCGTCCTCCATGACCAGGCGTTGGAGCCGGTCCCGCAGGGAGACGAGCTGTTGCTCCGCACGGGCGAGCGCGTTCCGATCCGCTTCGGATTCCGGCGTGGAAGCCGGGGGCCCGAGCCGGCAGGCCATGGCGCCGAGCGCCGCGGCCAGGGAGCCGGCCA
>CAZTUO010000510.1:0-2070 GCA_964616355.1 uncultured Nitrospira sp. | reverse complement strand
ATGACTCACTCTCAGCACCATAAAAAGTGTCTTGACAAACGGGGAGCATTACAACTCGGATCCCCTTCTCCTGGGCTAGGGCCCGCAGCGGATTGGCCATCGTGCCGTTGGGATAGCCGGGGAAGTCCTGGGACTGTTGCGCACAATCGGCCCAGGAGGCGCGGTCCTGGGCCTCCGGCCTGATCCGGTTCGAGGGAAGGCTCCACAGCCGCACAACGTCCTGGATAAAGGAGGTTTCGTCACAGAGTAAGCCGGGGAAGACCAGGGAAAAGGTCTCAAATCCGTAACTGGTCCCCACGTCGTCGCGCGAGAGAGCGTGGGCTATGCCGACGACTGAGGAGGAATCCAGGCCGCCGCTCAAATAGGCACCTGTCGGTCCCAGGCTCCGGAGGCGGCACCGAACCGATTCTGTGAGCAGGCCCCGAAAATGATCGGTGTAGTCCTGGTCGGTTTTGTAGGAGAGAGTTCTTCCCGGATCAACGACCCAAAATCGGGCCTTCCGGAACCGGCCCGGCCTCACCAGCAAAGAATCAGCCGGTGGGAGCCGGGAGATACCCCGATACAGCGTGTCTTCCTGGGAGTGTATCTCACAGGCCAGGTATTCCCCCAGCATCCCTTCGTTTACCTCGCGCCCGATGGCAGGGTGGAGAAACAACGGAGGGATCTCGGAGGTGCAGAGGAACAGCCGGTCGTCATAGTAATAATAGAAGGGCTTGACACCCATCGGGTCGCGGGCGCCGAAGAGCCGCCGGTTTCGCCCGTCCCAGAGCACGAAGGCAAAGTCCCCGAGTAGGTGCGCGGGACAGTCTTCACCCCAGGCTTCGTAGGCTCTCAGCACCAGCTCGGCGTCGGTGTCGGTCCGGAGCCTGATGTCTTTGGATCGGAACGCGGCCTTCAGCTCTCCCCGGTTGTCCACCCGCCCGTCGAGCGCGAGACAGAGGGTGCCGGAGTCGTCGGTCAGGGGTTGCCGCTCCGCCAGCGACTCGGGTGTCGTCCGCAGCAGGCTATGCCCCAGCGCCACCGAGCCGTGAATCCACTGCCCGCTCCCATCGGGGCCGCGGTGGGCGATCGTGTCCATCATCCTCTGCAGGAGCGAGGGATCAACCGGTCGTCCGTCCAGGTTCCAGATGGCCACGAACCCGCTCATGGTGCGCCGGTCTCAAATCCGTGAGGCAACAACGGCTCGAACCCCTCACTTCCCGGCAATCCGGGGAGGATCGAGCCGTCCCGTTCCAACCAGGCGTGCGCCGCGAAGCGGCCGGCCTGTCGCGAGACACCGATCCGGAGCTGGGCGGCGACGCCGCGTCGCCCCAGCAGGACCGACAGGACGAGCGCCTGCGTCAGGCAGGTGGCACGAATCGGGGTATAGCGGCCGGCCACGGCGGTGAGCCATGCACACCGTTCGACCGGCAGGGGCGACCAAGCCTCGGTGTCTCGGAACCTCAGGTGCGAGAGCCGGCCACAGAAGCTCAGGAGCGAGCGGAAAGGCAGGAGGCGCAGGCCGAGGTCGATCACCAGGAACAGCACCCAGGCTTGCCCCAAGACCAGCCAGTCCCGGAGGGTGAGTCGGCGCGCCTTACGGAGCCGTTCCATCGCTGACTTCGATGAGCCCCTTGTCCCGCATCTGTGCGAGCAGAGTCAGCAGGTCCTCGCGGCACCGGGCTTCCGGCACGTCGTATTCCTGCAGGAGGGCATCCAGAACCTGCTGGAGCGGCCGGGCGTCCTGCAGGAGCTGCCAGATTCTCGTGCCCACCGGATCGAGGCCGAAGTAGACCCCGGTGTTCAGGTTCAGGATGACGCCTTCACCCTGCAGCTCCCGAAACAGGATGCCGTCGGGGATGGACACGGAAGAAGTCAGGGAAGGGGCGTTGTTCGTCGTCATGAGTCCATCAAGGGACGCGCCAATCGCGGGCTCCCTCACCTGGGTTTCCCCCCTCCCCCTGTCCTGGCTGGGGAGAGCAGGTGGGGTCAAGGGGCAACGGTGCTAGCGTAGCGTTGAATCCCAAGGCAGTCAAGCGCGCGTATTGAGTCATCTAAAATCTTACCGAGAGACGGATCGTTGCGCCAGTT
>CAZTUO010000509.1:0-2072 GCA_964616355.1 uncultured Nitrospira sp. | reverse complement strand
CTCCCTCCCGCCGCTCGCCCCCAGTCCGTGGCCGATCATGCTCTTGGTTGCGCTGATGGCGACGCGATACGCGTGTTCCCCGAACACCCGCTTGATGGCGTTCGTCTCCGCCGTGTCGCCGAGCGGCGTCCCTGTGGCGTGCGCGTTGATGTAGTCCACCTCTTCGGGAGCCACACCGGCATCGGCGAGGGCCTCGGCCATGGCGCGGGCTGCACCCTCGCCGTCCTCCGGCGGGGCGACCACGTGGAAGGCATCGCTGGTGCAGCCGAACCCGGCCAGCTCGGCGTAAATCCGTGCCCCCCGTTGGAGGGCGTGCTCCTCGCTCTCGAGGACGAGCGCTCCGGCGCCTTCGCAGGGAACGAAGCCGTCGCGCTTGGCGTCGAAGGGGCGGCTCGCCTTCTCCGGCTCGTCGTTCTGGGTCGAGAGCGCCCGCATCACCGAGAAGCCCGCCAGCCCCAGCTCGCAGATGCCGGCCTCGCAGCCGCCGGTGACGATGACGTCGGCACGGCCGGCGCGGATCATGTCCAGCGACTCGCCGATGGCCTGGGTACCGGCCGCGCAGGCGGTGACGATGGTGCCGTTGTACCCTCGCAGCCCGAAGATCATCGCCACCTGGGCTGCGGCCATATTCCCCAACGTCCGAGGAAAGTAGAGTGGGTCGAGGCGCATGCCGCCCTTCTCGAACACCGTCCGCGCCCCCGCTTGGATGTCGGGGTAGCCGCCGCCCCCGTTCCCGATGAGCACCCCCACACGGTCGCGGTTCACCTTCTCCAGGTCGAGCCCGGCGTCGGCGGTGGCCTGGGCCGCCGCTGCCACCATGAACTGGGAGAAGCGCGCCATGCGCCGGGCGGTCTTCCGGTCCATGTACTCCCCCGGCTCGAACCCCTTCACTTCGCCGGCTATCCGGCAAGGAAAGTCGCTCGGGTCGAATTGAGTGATCGGTCCGATTCCGGAGCGCCCTTCGATGAGCGCTTGCCAGAAGGTCGCGACGTCGTTTCCGACGGGAGTAATCGCGCCCAGGCCGGTGATTACGACCCTTCGTCTCGCGTTCCTGCCGCGTTCCATGGGGCTAGGGTACAAGCTGGGGCAGCGCGGGCGCATCCTTCCCGTCGTTCTCCCCTCGGTTGAGGGGTGGCGCTACCCTAGAGGTAATGGTCGAGATCCCGGCCCTCCCCGCTCATGTGGCCGAGCGGCGGCGCGACGGCCGCATCGAGGTGCTGCTCCACCGTTCGGTCGCGGTGATCTCGCCGGAGCGCATCGAGGTGAAGAGCGCCCGCAGCACGGTCTGGCTTCCGCTCCTGGGGATCGCCATCACCGCCGGCCTGACCTACTACCTCATCGTGGCGGGGCTGAACCTCCCCTTCTGGGTGCTGGTCGCGTCGCTCCTGGCGCTCCTCCTCCTCTTCCCCGTTTCGGTGATGGGGCTCATCAGTGCCCTCTTCGGGGCCGACGTCGTCGCCGACGCCCGCAAAGGCTCCGTCACGTTCCAGCAGGGCTTCCTCGGTATGGGCATCGGCACCAGGGAGCTCGTCCCCTTCACGAAAGTGGCGCACCTCGAAATCGTGGTCGAAGGCGACACGCCCGATCGCTGGCGCGGCCACACCGACGACCTCCGGCAGTTCACGCTCCTGCTCGTCAAGACCAGCGGGAAGCGGTTGAGCATCGCCACCGTTCCAGTGCCCGCCTTCGGCCAGCTCGACGGAATGGACCGCACCTTGGCCGTCGGCCAAGCCCTCGCCGCGCTCATCGGCACCGAAGTCCGTATCCCCGAGGGGTGGGAGCTCGTCGAGGTCGACGCCGAGACGGGAGAGCCGCTCCCTCGTGCTCAACGCCGCAGCCGAAGGAGGACCCGTTCCCGTGGCCGACACTGACCCTGCCGACGCTGCAGCCCTCGAGGCGCTCCGCCAGGCGAAGACCATCGCCGTCGTCGGGCTCGACAATCGTCCCGACCGCGCGGCCTTCCGCGTCGCCCGCTACCTCCAGGAGCAGGGCTACCGGATCGTGCCCGTCCCGGTGCAGCGTCCCGCCGAAGAAGTGCTCGGAGAGCGCGCCTATCCGTCGCTGCGCGACAT
>CAZTUO010000508.1:0-2074 GCA_964616355.1 uncultured Nitrospira sp. | reverse complement strand
AGGTGCCGAATCCACGCCTGGGGCAGATCCATGCCCTCCCAGACGCCAACGGCCATCAGGATAGCCCGCGGGCCTTGCGCCCGGTACGCCTCCAAGGCCTCCCCCACGCCTTCATGCTGGACAATCACGGGCCGATCCACGTCCAGCGCCGCGACCTGGTGCGCGAGGGCCGCCAGCATCCGATGACTCGTGGCGAGCAACACAATCCCCTCGTTGGATCTGTCCGTGAGCAGGCGGAGGAGGTGGCCGACAGTGTGGACCCAGAGCGGATTGATGGCCAGCGCCTCTTGCGTCAACCGCACGTCAGCCTCCGCATCACTGTCGACAAAGACTGGCGGCCAGTCCGCTGTCGCGCAATGGAGCGTCACCGTCGGCGTCCAGGTCAGCGGCCAGACGCGTGATCGGATCGGCAGCGCCAACGCATCGTCGCTCCCCCGGAGGATGCCCAGGTCGTGCCGGATCGCCCAGAACGGATCGGCTGACGCGTGGGCCACCATCGTTCCCGACATCAGCACCGCCGCCGTCAGCTGATCCCACAACCGACGGCGAAGATAGCTCCCGATCACGATGGGCTCGCGCCGGTAGGCGAACGACCGGGACGCCGGCATCGTCTCGACGTAGCAGGTGTCATTCCGCGTATCCGCCTCGACGAACCGCTCCAGATTCACCACGACGTGCGCCATTTCCGCATGATACCTCGCCGCGGCTGCGCGATAGTCCGCCGCGCGATGCTGCACCGTGCCCAGCGCCGTCAGGGTCTGAGCGATCGCCTTCTTGAGCTCCACGGCCAGGGCTCTGACCACGACCCAGTTCCGGGTCTCGCCGATGCCGAGCCCAACCAGCGGTAGCGTCTCCGTTGGCCATGGCGCCGCCGCCGCACCGGCTGCGGCCGGCGGCGCCGCCACGGCCCGCCTCTCGAGAGGGGATGGCAGGTCGAACAATTCGCACAGGGCGTCATGCTGCCGGTGGAGCGCTGTCCGGAGCCGGGTGAGCGCCCGCCGGAGCGCCGCCGCCGCTTTCCCGTCCACCTGGCTGAGGGCCCGCTCCAGCGGAGGCAGGTGCCGTTCCACTTCCGCGAGCGTAACCGACGAAGTGAGGCTACTCCGAATGGCGTCCGACAGATGATGCGCCTCGTCCACGAGGAGCGTCTCAATCGCCGGAAGCATCTCCGCGGAGCCACGCAGATACGTCGCAAGCATGGCATGATTGGTGACGATAACATGGGCGGTGGCCGCGGCGCGCCGCGGCCGGTACACCAGGCAGTCGTGGTATCGAGGACACCGGGACACAGGACACGCCGAGGAGGTCATCTGCAGTTCGGGTCTGGTCGGCCGTTCCCCCTGCCATGTCGCCAGCAGCCCGTCGGGCTGCCGGCGCAACCAGGCGAACACGGCACCCTGCTCAGGGTCATCGAGTTCCTCGACCTGTCGCAGGCAGAGCGTATGGGCCATGCCTTCTATCCGGACGACGGTGCACGGCCATCCCAGCGCCTGCGCGGCGGGCCGAATCCAGTCGTCCACGGCCTGCAGGTAGAGGTCCATCAGGTCTCGCCGAGACGTGGCGATCCACACGGGACGCCCGTGGCCCCGCGCATGGAGATACGCCTCCACGGCCGCCGCCAGGGTCTTGCCGATTCCGGTCGGGGCCTCATACAGCCCGAGACTGATCCGCCCCGGCCGGGCGTCCGGGGCCGCCAAGACGGTCCGGATCGCCTCCGCCACTTCGCGCTGAGCGGGACGATCCTCCCAGCCCGGCAACTGCGCGATCGCTTTCCAGAGCTGGGCCGCCTCGCGCTCCACGCGCTGCGACTGGTTCATCGTCGTCGTCGCCATCTGGTGTCCTTCCTGCGCGCAGTACCCCTTGCTACAAGACTGCCTCCGCTCTGCAAGTCTGCGTGCCCCTGTGACCCGGCGGGCTGCATCCTCTCGCCGTCATGGAGGCACTGGCTGCCCCGGGCACAATCCCGTCTGTTCGCTCTCTCCTCTCTCTAGGCGGGAGCGTTCACGCGGCTCCGTGCCCCGCGCCGGCTCTCACCGGACCCGCCGCCGCCCCCAGGCGTCCGCCGGCCGGATGC
>CAZTUO010000507.1:0-2077 GCA_964616355.1 uncultured Nitrospira sp. | reverse complement strand
GGCAGGATCCTTGGATCTAGATGCGCAAATGGTTGGTGGGCGCTCTCTGCGAGTGTGCGCTCATAGAACCCTAACAAGGAACGAAGACGTGTTGGCGCAATTTGTGGGAAGCCTTCCGACCGATTTGTCCGGGGCACCCTACCTACGGGTCCGTGTGAGGACGTCGGGCCCTTTTGTCGCGGCGAAGGTTAGACTGTGGGACGAAAAACCGAGGACCGTTCTGCTGATGACGTTCAGGGAACGACGCTGGCACGAGCATGTAGTGGACCTGCGCAGCCTAGGGATATTATCATCCTCGCCGAGCGTGCTGGAGATAGGCCTCTCGGCCGCTGCTCCGATCACGAGCGGGTGCGTGGAGTACTCGGGCATCGCATTTGTGAAGCCGTCGTTCTTGCCTTGAATCCTAGCAGCGAAAGGGTAGAGCGACAGTGGAAAGGAAAGGATACAGAGAGATGGCCGTGCCGTTAGCCGTGGCGCTTGGCATTGCGCTGAGGATCGCGGCGATGCCGCTTTTTGCACACCTGGACGCGGTAACGACCGCATGGGTGAGCTTGATCCTCGCAGAGCGAGGCCAGATGGTCCGGTCGAATGATCCTCGTCCGATCTTTTTTGTGACCGCCGGAGTGTTGCGAGCTGCGCAGCCTATTCTGCGCGGGCTGCCCGTCGTGGAGTATTTGCTGGAGGGGCCCCGGTACACGCCCGGGATTACTTTGCAGTCGAGCGCGCGCCTGTTGCCGGGGGTGAACATACTGGTCTTCCTCGTGAAGATCCCTTACCTCGTTGCGGATTTGTGCATCGCTTGGATGCTCGTGCGCTTGGCGCCTGATCGAGTCATAGGACGGAGGGCTTGCGCGATTTGGATGCTGAATCCGGTGGGAATCTACGTCAGCTACGTAATCGGTCAGTTTGACGTTGTGGCAGCTGCGCTGTTCGTGGTTAGCCTACTCGCTCTGAAAGAGGAACGGCCCTTGCTAGCCGCTCTTGGCCTTGGAGCTAGTGCCGCGTTTAGGACCGCTTTCATTATGGTCGCGCCTTTTTACGCGATCTATGTGGCTCGACGCAGACAAACAGAGTTTCCGGTGAGAAAGGCGGCGTATGCGGTGGGGCAGCTAGTTCTGCCTGCTCTATTGGTTGTGGTACCGCAGGTATACCCTCGAGTCCCAACTTTCTACGAGAGCGCAAACCTGGCGATGGCGGGCACTGAACTAAACGGGTATTTTGGGGATGCGTTCTACAATAGAGGGCGCCAAGCGGACGCGTTTCTAGGGGGTCTCATCGAGTTCGGGGTGAACTACTCTGGGAGGATCAAGACGTTTCCGGGCTTTACTGACGAAGTGCTTGTCGTGCCCGGGGCGTTGACAGTGCTGGTGCTGTTCGCGCTACGGTGGCGCTGTTGGAATCTCGAGAGACTGAGAGCGATGATTCTAGCCGGGATGCTGGTGTTCTTCGCGGGACAACTTTTCCATCCCCAGTGGTTCATGTGGGCGCAACCACTGTTGACGCTGTGGTTAGCGGGCCGGGGAAAGACGGAGTGGGCGGCGGCGGCGTGCTTGGTGGGCGGTTACTTTGTGCATACCTGGCGTTGGGGGCGGCCGACGACGGTGGAGACCTTACTACCCGCGTTCCCACGAGCGTTGCAGATGCCGGGCCCGCACGAGCTACTGTCGGGGGCGCGGCTGGACCCGGACCTATTTATCTCATTCGGGAGGTCCGTTTTTTCGGGTGCGGCGGGTTATGTCGCGGTCGTGCTACTGTGGGAGAGCTTCTGGGTAGGAGGGCCCTCGAGCCGGAACAAGGAGTAAAAGACGCCATGGGGGCGAGGGTTGGCACGGGTGTTGAGTATTGAGTAGAGGAGGGAGGAGCTAGTGCCGAGTGTGGACGTGGACGTTCTCTTACCCGTACACAACGAGGCGCAGTGTATCGAGCGGGTTCTAAGGGAGATCCATTCGGCGGTGGCACCTCTGACGTCTATGCGGTTCGTAATATGCGAGGATGGGAGCACGGATGGGACGCGAGAGATCCTGGAGCGGTTGGCGAGGGAACTTCCGATGAAGCTCGTGCTAGGTGGAGAGCGAAA
>CAZTUO010000506.1:0-2077 GCA_964616355.1 uncultured Nitrospira sp. | reverse complement strand
GCCAAGAGAAGGCCCAGCCCGGCCCCCACCACCGCCCCACCGGCCACCAGCGCCGCCACCTTCATGATCTCTTTCCCATTGGTTGCCATGACCGCTCCTCCTTTCAGTTGCTCCACGAACCGCCACCGGTTCGGTTGATCCTAACTAGGACTTGCTGAGACACATGCAGCATGCGTGCCAGGGCTGGCATTCTCGGGCCTGCGAGATATTCAGGGAAATTAGCAGGCCTGATGGCTCGGTCCCGTCTTCACCTGATGCGTTTTCGCAACAGCGGGCAGCAGCCGTTTCAGAAACCGGACATTCACAAGAGAGCGGGTCAAGAAGCTTCAGTCAGTGGTGGGCTGGAGGAGGAAGAGCACCTTGTCGCGGGCTTCGCGGGCGTCCTCGTGGAGGCCCTGGGCCTCATAGGCTGTGGCCAGATTGGCGAGGCTGCCTGCCTCCCGCATTCGGTGGCGCAGGGCTCGATAGAGCCGGAGGGCCCGCTCATGCTGCGCGACCGCGGCCTGGCTCCTCCCTTGCGCCAGATCCAGATTGCCCAGCAGGGACAAGGTGTCCGCTTCGCGCAAACGGTCCCGCAAGGACTCGTAGAGGGTTAGGGCCCGCTTGACCGTCTCAGCGGCCTCCGCGTAGCGTCCACCGTCTGCATACAGACGGGCGAGGCGAAGCCGCACCTCCCCCTCGACCTGCCAGTCCCGGCTCGCTTCCGCCAACCGCAAGGCCTCTTCATAGGCCGCCAGGGCGGCGTCTTCCCGATCGCCCTGCTGTCGCCCCTCGGCGATCGCCGTGAGGGCCGCGAGCTGTTGGGATACATCCTGGCGGGCACGGGCGTCGGCAAGCGCGGTCTCCAACAAGCGCAGCCCCTCGTCCGTGCGCCCGCGGGCGAGGTACAGCCCGCCGCGTCTGATCTGGCTCTCGGTCTGCCCAGCCCGGTCCCGCGCACGCTCGAACAGCTCGCCTGCGCGGCGATAGGCCTCCTCGCTGGCCACCTCGAGCCCCATTCGATCGGAGACACGGCCCAGCCGGACCAGCGCGCGCGCCTGCGCCGCAAGGTCGCCCAGTCCAGCCAGCAACCCGACCGCCGTTTCCAGGGCAGCGCGGGCCTCCTCGTACTTCCCCTGCCGCTCGAGGACGGTGGCAATCCGCACGAGCGCGGTCGCCTCCCCGTTCCGATCCTTCTTCGCCCGAAACGCGGTCAGCGCCCGCTGGTAATAGGGCAGCGCTTCCTGAAGGTGGTGCTGCGCCTCGTGCAGATCCCCGATCGCGAGCAACTCGTGGCCGTCCAGCACGCGCGAGCCGGCCGCTAGCCTGACCTCGCCCACCGGGGCCCACCCACGGATCGCGCCGATCGGAGCTGCGAGCGGGCTGGCCGCGGCCGGCGGGACCGCCACGGTCCCCGTCACGGCAATCAGAACGATCGCCCGTCCGGCAGTCATGGGTCCGTATGATACCGCCGGCTCCCGGCGATTGCCACCGCGCACGGGCTCCTTGCAAAACCCCGGCGCGCTGCGTAGTATGGCGCGGACCAGCAGCCGACGTCGCAACCTTCGGCCGTGAGGCAACGACGCCCATGCTCCCGTATCCCAACCTTGATCCGGTCATCCTCCGCCTCGGCCCTCTCCAGTTCCGCTGGTACGGTCTCATGTATCTGCTCGGCTTCACCGCTGCCTATTTCATCATCAAGGCCCGAGCCGCCGCGCGACGCGTGGCGATCACGACCGATCAGATCTACGACCTGATCGCCTACGGGGCGGTGGGTGTCATCCTCGGCGGGCGCCTCGGCTACACGCTTTTCTACAACCTGCCTTACTACCTGGAGCACCCGACCAAGATCGTCGCCGTCTGGGAAGGCGGCATGTCCTTTCACGGGGGATTGCTGGGGACGATCCTCGCGCTTTGGCTGTTTTGCCGGCGGCACGGCTTTCCGGCCTCTACGATCGCCGACCTGGTGGCGGTCGCCGTGCCAATCGGCTTGGGATTGGGCCGTCTAGGAAATTTCATTAACGGCGAGCTCTACGGGCGGCCAACGGACGTGCCCTGGTGCATGGTGTTTCCCGGCGGGGGCCCCGAATGCCGGCAC
>CAZTUO010000505.1:0-2082 GCA_964616355.1 uncultured Nitrospira sp. | reverse complement strand
GAAGAGATCGTTCCCGGCGTGATCCGGTTGAAGCTCAGGCCCGGGACCGACATCGCAGCCGTTCTGGCGTTGGAAGGAGACCCCCCGGAGAGGGCAAGCCAGATGGGGGACCCGGGCGACCCGTTTATGCGCGACTGGTACCAGGTGGATGTGCCGCCCGCGAGCGAGTTCGCGAAGTCGATCTCCTACAGCCGTCATCCCCAGGTCCTCTACGCTGGCCCTGCCCCGATCCCTCAGGCAGCAGATGTGCCCAACGACCCGCTCTATCCCAGCCAGTGGGCCCTGACCAAGATCGATGCCCCCACCGCCTGGACCGTTTCGAAGGGAGACGGTATCAAGATTGCCATCATTGATTCGGGCTTCGCCGCTTCGCACCCCGATCTGGGCCCTCATATGCTACCGGGGTGGAACTGTGACGGCACCCGGGACGTCTCTCCGCTCAGCGCCCATGGTACTGCCGTGGCTGGCATTGCGGCGGCGGCTACCGATAATACGCAAGGCATCGCGGGTGTCGCCTGGAATGGCGTCATCCTTCCCCTACGCCTTGACACCCTTGCAGACAATCCCTGCCAACCGGCATACGACTCCTTCCTGGTGGACAAAGCCATCGAGGAGGGCGCGAAGGTGATCAATATGTCTTTAACGTACGGCGTGCCTAACCCGGCCTTGTGCGACAAGCTGAGCCAGGCGCGTGCCGCGGGGCTGGTGTCGGTGGCGGCTGCCGGCAACGGAGGCTCCTCGGTGCCGCTGGATCCTGCTGCGTGCGCCGCCGCCATCGCCGTAGCCGCTTCTGACGAGAACGACAACCGGGCCGATTTCCCCGGGTGGTGGTCGTCCAACTTCGGCTCGTGGGTTGACGTCAGCGCTCCTGGGGTTGCGATTCTGACAACTGCTGCTGGTAACGGCTACGAGGAATCCTGGGGCACGTCGGCCGCCGCCCCCCACGTGGCTGGGGTGGCGGCCTTGCTGTCTGCGCGCGGGTTCTATCCCTGCGAGATTGAGGAGACCATCAAGGAGACGGCGGATCCCATCAACTGGCAGGGCGGCGCGGGCCGCCTCAACGCGGGTCGGGCCCTGAACCACTGGGGCGGCGGTCCCATCGTAACCCCGGGCAACCTGCCCGACGGGGCGCTCATCAGGGGTGAGGGAGACCCCCGGATAAGGCGCCGTCCCATAGAACGCGGGGCGGAGAGTTGCCAAGACCGAGACAGGTTGCAGACCTGAGGGGGTGCGACGGCGGAGGCGTCTGGCCATATGGCGGCCGTTCTAGTGCGAAGGGGGGAGCTATGAGAACGCGAGGCGCTGGTATCTTGCTGTTAGTTGCGTTTTTGGCGTCGGCGGCTGTTGGTGCAGCCGGGGCGCAGACGCCGGCGCCCACCCCCACGCTGGAGCCGACGTCCACCCCTGTGCCGACGCCGGCGCCAACCCCGGTCGCCACGCCCACGCCCAGCCCCACGCCCTATGCGGGCCCTAAATCACTGATAACCGTGCGTTTCGTGAGGGATGGGCAGCCGGTCCGTGTCCTGCTGGCTACACCGCTGGGAGGGTTATCGGCAGACGGGGTAGGTTGCCCGATGCCCATCCCTCAGTGGGCGGGCTTCTTTTCCGGGTATGACATACTTTGGCCTTTGGATCCAGGCGCGTATCCAGAACCGCCGTATCGTCAGCCCTACGAATGCACCAAGGGCCCACCCACCACGCTCCGCTTCGAGTTCCTAAGCCGGGACTTTGGCGTGCTCGTCGCGGAGTTCGTTTGGACTGGGAGTGACGTGACTTTCGACCTGGAGGTGCCGCAGCTTGCGACCTCTACTCCGGCAGCAACCCAGCCGGTACAACAGCTGCCCAGCGCCGGTGGCCCGCCGCCCCACGGGACCTCGCACGTAGATTGGCTACCCATCGCCGTGTTCGCTACTGTCGCGATTACTTGCGTCGGCCTCGCGGCGACCCTAGACAGAAGCAGATAGGGTCACGCGCATTCGGCGCTGCCCCGGTACTCTTGCCGGCGCGTAAGCCGTGGGCTGCGTGCTGGCGCTTCATCGGTTACCCTATCGGAGGATGTCTAGACCAGCAAGACGGGGCCGG
>CAZTUO010000504.1:0-2088 GCA_964616355.1 uncultured Nitrospira sp. | reverse complement strand
GCCGCTTCGAAGGATCGTATCAGTGCGGCAGGATAGGGTAACGGCGGCGGGAGGGCAGCGTGAGCCACCCAACGAGGATCGAGTGGACCGAGGTCAGCTGGAACCCGATCACGGGGTGCGACCGCGTGAGCGAGGGCTGCGATCACTGCTACGCGCTCGCGCTCGCCCGGCGGCTGAAGGCGGCAGGCAGCCCGCGGTACCAGCTCGATGGGCGCCCGCCGCGTAGCGGGCCGGGATTCGGGCTCACGGTCCACTGGGACAAGCTGGAGGAGCCCCTGAGCTGGAGGAGGCCGCGGCTGGTCTTCGTGAACAGCATGAGCGACCTGTTCCATCCATCCGTACCGTTGGAGGCCATCCGGAGGATCTTCCTCGTGATGGAGAAGGCCGAGGCCCACACCTTCCAGGTGCTGACCAAGCGGCCGGGCCGGATGGCGAGCGTCCTCTCCAGGATCAGACCGGAGCCCCTCCCCAACGTGTGGCTCGGGACGTCGGTGGAGAACCAGCGCTGGGCCGATGTGCGCCTCCCGTCCCTGATCAGGACGCCGGCGCGGGTCCGATTCCTGTCGTGCGAGCCACTCCTGGGCCGGCTCGATCTCCGTCCCTGGCTCGCTCGGATCGACTGGGTCATCGTGGGCGGCGAATCCGGCCCGCAGGCCCGGCCCATGGATCCGGAGTGGGTGCGCTCGCTCCGGGACCAGTGTCTCGCGCTCGGTGTCCCCTTCTTCTTCAAGCAGTGGGGCGGCCGCACGCCGAAGGCCGGTGGCCGGCGTCTGGACGGCCGGACGTGGGACGAGATGCCAACGGGGAGATCCCTCGCGGGGAGGAGGTGAAACGCCCACATGCCCCCTCGCTCGACGAAGTGGCGGGCGGAACCGCACACGGTCGCCAAGCACCGGATCCTCGAGAAGTATCTGCAGGGCTGGCTGCCCGCTCTGCTCCTCGGTGGCCACCCGCGGATCGTCATCATCGATGGCTTCGCCGGGCCCGGCGAGTACGTGGGCGGGGAGGAGGGCTCCCCGCTCATCGCGCTCCGTGCCTACTTGGGTCATGCACACCGGGACCGGATGCGGGGTGAGCTGGTCTTCCTCTTCATCGAGGAGCGGAGGGACCGCGCGCAGTACCTCGAGCAGGTCGCCCTTCCGAAGCTCGGGGCCCTGCCGGAGAACGTGAAAGTGAGCGTCCACCACGGGCGGTTCGACGAGACCATGGCGCGGGCCCTCGACGTCCTCGATGCGCATGGGCGGCAGCTCGCCCCGACCTTCGCCTTCCTGGATCCCTTCGGATTCTCGGACACGCCGATGTCGGTGATCGCGCGGATCCTTCGACACCCGCGGTCGGAGGTGCTCGTGACGTTCATGATCGAGTCCGTCAACCGGTTCCTCGCGCACCCGAGCGAGAAGGTTGCAGCCCGGTACGATAGCCTGTTTGGGGACCCGGGGTGGCGTCATCTGCTCGGCGCCGAGAGAAGACTGGACGCCATCGGTGACTTCTACGGCGAGCAGCTCAGGCGCCATGCCCGGTACGTCTGGTCGTTCCGGATGCTCGACGAGCGGAACCGGCCCGTGTACGACCTCTTCTTCGGGACGAACCACCTCGAGGGGCTCAAGAAGATGAAGCGGGCGATGTGGACCGTCGATCCAGGTGGCGGGTACCGCTTCTCCGACCGGCGGGCCGATCAGCCGACGCTGTTCGATGCCAACGTGCCTCCAGACACCTCCCGGGTCCGGAGCGACCTTGTCCAGACGTTCGCCGGGAAGACGGTGCCGTACAGCGCGGTGGAGGAGTGGGTCCTCACTCATACCGCCCTGCACGATGGTCACATCAAGCGACTGACCTTGAAGCCGCTCGAGGAAGCGGGGCTCATCGAGTGCCTGCCGCCGCCCTGGAAGCCGAAGCGGCGGAAAGGCACGTACCCCAGGGGGTGCAGCCTCCGTTTCGCGTGAAGCCAAAAGTCCCCGAACCGGACTGCTTGCCGAGACGAGGCGGGGATATGGGTCAGGCCCGCAGCCGATCGAGCTGCCTCTCGTCCTCCGGGATGAGCCCGAGTTCTCGGAACCGTCGCCAGCCGTCCAGGCGGCCCGCCTCATC
>CAZTUO010000503.1:0-2094 GCA_964616355.1 uncultured Nitrospira sp. | reverse complement strand
CCGGCGTGGGACGGAAAGTGGGGGGCCGCCGCGGCGGACGCCCGGGTGTAGACGCCGTCGAACCTCTACCTGGGGCTCTTCCTGACGATGGTCGCCTGCCTCGTCCTGGGGATCGGGGTCCCGACCACGCCGACGTATATCATCATGGCCACCCTCACCGCTCCGGCCCTGATCGCCGTCCACCTCTTCGTGTTCTACTTCGGAACCCTGGCCGACGACACGCCGCCGGGGGGCCTCGCCGCCTACGCCGCGGCGGGGATCGCCTGGTCCGACCCCCTCAGGACCGGCTGGCGCGCGTTCACCCTGGACGTTCCTCCTGCCGTTCATGTTCATCACGGCCCCGCAGATGCTCCTGATGGACACCACCTGGCAGGAGGCGATCGGTATCTTCGTGACCGCGAGCATCGGGATGTACGCCCTGGCGGGGGCCATGCAGGGTACCTGATCACGCGCGCTGGTACGAGCGCGTCATCCTCTTCGCCTCGGCCATCCTGACGGTCAAGCCCGGGCTCTACACCGACCTCGCCGGCATCGCGGGGCTCTCCCTCGTCTACGCCCTCCAGCGCGCCCGCGCCAAGGACACCCCCCGGCTCTGACGCCGCCCGGGCGCTCCCCCTGCCTCTCATGTGCCCGGCCCTCGACAGGGCCGGCTTGACTCGCCGTCATCGGGGCTGTATCCAGGAAGGGTGCGCGCCGACCCGAAGGTCTTCCACCCGCAGCCGGTCACGCTCGAGGGCACCCACGTGCGGCTGGAGCCCCTGGCGTCGCAGCATGCGGAGGACCTGTTCGTGGCCGGACGCGACGAGACGATCTGGACATACATGCCCCGGCCGGTCCCGAAGAGCCTCGAGGAGACCCTGGCCTGGATCCAGGAGGCGCTGGTCATGGCCGCGGAGGGATCGCAGATCCCCTTTGCGGTCATTCACCGGGCCCGCGGGCGGGCCATCGGGTCCACGAGATATCTGGAAATCCGGCGGGAGAACCGGGGGCTGGAAATCGGCTGGACCTGGGTGGCGACGGCCTATCAGCGCACGCCGGTCAACACCGAGTGCAAGTATCTGCTCCTGCGCCACGCCTTCGAGGCGCTGGGGGCGGTGCGGGTACAGATGAAGACGGACCTCCGGAACGAGCGCTCACAGCGAGCGATCGAGCGGATCGGCGCCGTGCGGGAGGGCGTCCTCCGGCAGCACATGGTCCTGTGGGACGGGTTCATCCGGGATACGGTCTACTACAGCATCCTCGAGACCGAGTGGCCTGCCGTCAGGCGCCGCCTCGAAGCCGTCCTCCGCGACGGCGCCGCCTGATCCCCCTCAGCAAGCCTCGTAAAAAGCGCTTGCCCCGCCGATCCCGATCTGATACAAGGAGCGATTTCAACCCACCAAACGGAAAATCTGGAGGCCATCATGAAGCGCTTTTCGCTCCGGGCCGTCGCGGTCGTGCTGCTCCTCGGTCTCCTGCCGGCCGCGGCCGGCGCCGAGATCCTGGCCTGGCCATGCTCAGCTACGAGAGCAAGCCCGCCAACCCCTTCCGGAAGGAAGGGATCGCCATCCTGGACGTGGATCCGAGGTCGCCCGGCTTCGGCAGGATCCTGGCCGACATCCCGCTCCCGAGCGACCTCGTCGCGCACCACATCTACTTCAACCGCGACAAGACCAAGGCCTACGTCACCGCCCTCGGCAAGAGCGTCCTCCACGTGATGGACCTCACCCGGTTTCCCTTCCGGCTGAAGGCGGTCGAGGTGCCCGGCTGCATGGTGCTGGAGGACGTGGTCTTCACGCCCGACAAGAAGACCTGGTTCCTCACCTGCATGGGCTCCCACACCGTCGTGGTCGGTGATGCCGTGGCGGACAAGCCCCTGAAGAGCATTGCGGCTCCCCACCCGGGGCCGCCGTACATCCGCTGGCCTCACGGGATCGCGCTCAACGCGGCGATCGATCGGCTGATCATCACCAGCACCATCTCGCCGGACCTCAAGAACCCGGGCGAGAGCGTGACCGTGCTGGAGGCGAGCACGGGGCGCGTCCTCTCCACCCACAAGCTGACCCTGAAGCCCGAGGCCAAGAGCGCCCCGGTGGAGGTCATGTTTCACCCGAC
>CAZTUO010000502.1:0-2099 GCA_964616355.1 uncultured Nitrospira sp. | reverse complement strand
TCATCCTACCCACTCACTCTCGAAAGTGTCCACTCTCTCAGGGGAGCAGTATACATCGTCACAACCTCCCTGCAAAATTGTCCCTCTCAAAGACACGGACCACTGAGAAACCCCTCTATTTCCCCTCACCTCCCTTCTGCCCTCCTCAGGGCAACCCGATGGACGATCTCGAGCCCTAAGCAAAGCCATTGCCACGGGGTTGGTAGAACGTTTGGCACACGGGGACATCTAAGTGGCTATCCGTTCAGCGAAAATTGCTCGGCCGGCAGGGAGGCCGATGAGCCATGCGGAGCATGCACGGGACACCGAGCAAGAAACTGTTGACACCTGGATCAGGCTATGGCTGAAAACTGCTCCAAGATCAAATTGTTAGCTATGAAGAAGAAATCTTTTCGCGGGAGGGAGATCAGCGTGGGTCCCTCGCTTCAGGCCGGGTGGAGCGTACTTCCCGGCCTCCGCAGGTTACGCCGACGAAACATCCTGGGGAAAGGGGAGGTGTCTGGCCGGAGGCTTGGTTTGGAAAGCCAAGCCCGCTGTCACAGAATGGGAACTCCGGCCCCTAATGACCCTCCTGAGAGGAGGGGGACGAGCCTTGCAGGTAATGGCGCATCAAAAAGGAGAAATGTTGCCGGGTGATGCCACTGTCTTCCGCCGCTTTGGCCACCTGTCCCCCGGCCATCTCCAGCTTGGCCCTGAGGTAGGCGCTGTTGAAGTCCGCCAGCACCTTTTTCCTCGCCTGCCCATACGAGTCAGCCAGGTAGGCGGTGATGTCCAAGGAGGCCGCCGCCGACTTCCTCCCCGAGGGCAGGAGCGATCTGATCTGCTGACGGCTGATGGTGCCCGTCTCGCACAATATGACGGCCCGCTCGATGACGTTACGGAGTTCCCGGACGTTGCCCGGCCAGTCGTAGGCCGCGAGCTCGTTCATGGCTGAGGATTCCAGATAACACCCGGGCTTCTTTAAGGCCTGCCCAAAGGACGATGTAAAGTGGCGCGCCAGGACAGCGATGTCTTCCGGACGTTCCCGCAGCGGCGGCACCTTGATGACAAAGGCTGCGAGCCGGTAGTAAAGGTCCTTCCGGAACTCGCCTGTCTGCACCTTCTGCTCGAGGTCCTTGTTCGTCGCAGCGATAAACCGCATGTCCACATGCTTCGCCCTGGTCCCGCCGACCGGGCGGACCTCGTTGTCCTCCAGCACCCGCAACAACTTGGCCTGGAGCGCGAGCGGCAGATCGCCGATCTCGTCCAGAAAGGCCGTGCCGCCACGGGCCAGCTCGATGAGCCCCGGCTTGTCGCTGATCGCGCCGGTAAAGGCACCCCGCACGTGGCCGAAGAGTTCGCTCTCCGCCATGCCTTCCGGCAGCGTCGTGCAGTCAATGACCTGGTAGGGCTTGGTCCGCTCGCTGCTTTCCTCGTGGATCCGACGGGCGATGAGCCCCTTACCGGTCCCGGTCTCGCCGATAATAAGGACGGGCATGCGACCCTGGGCAGCCGCACGGATCGTCCGCAGGATCTCGTGGAAGGCCTTGCTCGCGCCGATGAATCCCCCCTCGCCAAACTCCCGCTCTCGGAGGCGCTGGTAAACCACGCGGCGGCGGACAATCTCCGAGATGCGAATGGCCCGGTGCAGGCGCATGCCGAGGTCGTCCGGGTTGGCGGGCTGCACGATATAGTCGTAGGCCCCCCGCCGCATAGCCTCCACCGCCGCCCCGACCTCATTCCGCTGCGTCACGACGATGACCGGGAGCGTGCGATCAAGTTCCTGGATCCGGCTGATCAAGTCCAGTCCGTCAACGCCCGGCAGCACCACGTCTGTCAAGACCAGGTCCACGGCCCGCTCGGTCAGCGCCTGGAGCGCCCCCTTGGCGGTGGAGCAAACTTCAAAATCGAGGCCGCCTTCGACCGGTTTCAGATTCGCCCGCTCGAGCATGTGCAGCAGATGCTCGGTTTCCGTCGGATCGTCCTCGACGATCAGGATGGTGAAGGTTCTATACTGCTCCCCTGAGAGAGTGGACACTTTCGAGAGTGAGTGGGTAGGATGATGGCCACTCAAACGAGGAGGTGTCTCCGATGAAGGGGCGCAATTGGACTGCCGAGGA
>CAZTUO010000501.1:0-2101 GCA_964616355.1 uncultured Nitrospira sp. | reverse complement strand
CGGACCCCCAGGGCGGGGACCCCGAGCTGAAGGAGGAGATCCGCGCCCTCGCCGAGCGCTACCGCTTCCTCCATCCCCACCTCGCGTTCCCCACAGTGTTCCGCCTCCCGGCAGATGGCGAGGAACCCGAGAACGCTGAGGCGGGCTGGTCAGGCGGGTTCGACGTGGTCCTCGGCAATCCGCCCTGGGGGCGGGTGAAGATTGAGAGGAGGGAGTGGTTCGCGGTTCGTCACCCCGCCGTCGCGGCCGCGCGGAATGCCGCCGAACGCAGGCGTCTGATTGCGAAGCTCAGGGAGGAGGACCCCGCGCTATATGCCGAATGGCTCGAGGCGCTCAGAACGGCGTACGGCGAAAGCCACTTCCTCCGCAACAGCGGCAGGTACCCCCTCTGCGGCCGCAGGGATGTGAACACCTACGCCGTGTTCGCCGAGCTGATGCGGAACCTGACGACGCCAGCCGGACGGACCGGCATCATCGTACCATCGGGGATCGCTACCGACGACACGACGAAGCATTTCTTCCGCGATATCGTCGAGCACCACTCCCTGGTGAGCCTCTTCGACTTCGAAAACCGGGGCATCTTCCCGGCGATTAGCAGCAGGATGAGGTTCTGCTTGGTCACGCTGACGGGATCCGCCCGTGTCGCCCGTCGCGCCGAGTTCATCTTCTTCGCCCACGATGTCGCCGACCTCGCAGAGGATGACCGCCGCCTCACCCTCACGCCCGAAGACTTCGCCCTCATCAACCCGAACACGCGCACGTGCCCCACCTTCCGCTTCCACCGGGACGCCGAACTCACGAAGGCGATCTACGAGCGAGTACCCCCCTTCCTCCATGAAGAAGGTGGGGACAGGGGGAATCCATGGCATGTCTCCTTCAAGCAGGGCCTCCTTAACATGGACTCCGACTCCGAACTCTTCAGGACCCGGGAGCAGCTCCTCGGGGAAGGCTGGCATCTCGATGGGAACGTGTTCGTGAGGGGCTCGGAGCGCTACGTCCCGCTGTACGAGGCGAAGATGGTCCACCACTTCGACCACCGCTTCGGCGACTACGCCATGCAGGCCGTGGGGAGCAAGAGCACACGGCTCCCGGATGTGCCGGTCGAGCGCCTCGCGGACCCCGACTACCGGGTGCTCCCGCGGTACTGGGTGCCCGAGCGGAAGGTCGAGGAGCGCCTCGAGGGCTGTTGGGACCGCGGCTGGCTCCTCGGCTGGCGCAACATCTGCAGCAGCACCAATGAACGGACGATGATAGCCTCAATCATCCCCCGCACCGCCGTCAGCAACTCGTTCCTCCTCGCACTCCTAGACGTGACGCCCCGCATCACCGCTTGTCTCTTAGGCAATCTCGACAGTTTCGTTCTGGACTACGTCGTGCGACAGAAGCTCGGGGGGACGAACCTCAAGTACCACGTGTTCAAGCAGCTCGCCATCCTCCCCCCATCCACCTATCAAGAGCCGGCGGCTTGGCGTCCCGAACGCTCCCTCGCGGATTGGATCTCGGAGCGCGTGCTGGAGCTTGTCTACACGGCATGGGACCTCGAGCCGTTCGCGCGCGACCTCGGCTACGACGGCCCGCCCTTCCGCTGGGACCCCGCTCGCAGAGAGCTTATCCGCGCGGAACTCGATGCCGCCTTCTTCCGCCTCTACGGCCTCTCCCGCGCCGAGGTGGGTTACGTGATGGACACGTTCCCCCTCGTGCGCTGCCACGACGAGCAGAAGCACGGCGACTACCGCACTAAACGCCTCATCCTCGAGCAGTACGACGCACTGATCTCGCGAATCTGGGGTTGAGGGAGCCTGGACGAGCTGCGTCCATTGTTACATCCGACCGTGTGCGTGGAGGTGGGCAGTGAGCATGGTGGCAGATGAAGGACCGAGGCAGGGCGTTCGGCCCGGGCGTCGATGTCGATGGGGTCATCGCGGACTTCTCCGGCACGTTGCGTCCAATCGTGGATGGTGGGCTCGGGTTGGATTAAAGTTGGATATACCATAACCCAACTTTAACCGTATGAATTATCCCCATGACGCAAATATCATCGACGTGGGAAACTAGAAAATGATATTGCTATATACTATGATTAGACCGTGCAGATATACTA
>CAZTUO010000500.1:0-2104 GCA_964616355.1 uncultured Nitrospira sp. | reverse complement strand
CTCGACGGTCGGAACGGTCACCGAGATCTACGACTACCTGCGGCTGCTCTACGCGCGGATCGGCCGGCCCTTCTGCTTCAACTGCGGCGAGGAGATCACCGCCCAGACCGTCCAGCAGATGGTGGACGCGATCCGGACCCTGCCCGAGGGCAGCCGGTTCCAGATCCTGGCCCCGATCGTCCGCGGGCGGAAGGGCGAGTACAAGAAGGAGCTGCTCGACATGCGCCGGGCCGGGTACATCCGCGCCCGAATTGACGGCCGGCTCGTGGACCTCGGCGAGGAGATCGCGCTCGACAAGCAGAAGAAACACACGATCGAGGTGGTCGTGGACCGGCTCGTCATGAAGCCCGGCGAAGCGCTGGCGCGGCGGCTCGCCGAGTCGGTCGAGGCCTCGCTCAAGCTCGCGGACGGGCTGGTCGGCGTGCTCACCGACGACGGGAAGACGATCCTGTACAGCGAGAAGCTCGCCTGCATCCGCTGCGGGGTGAGCTATCCGGAGATCACGCCCCGCGTGTTCTCCTTCAATAGCCCGCACGGCGCCTGTCCCGCCTGCGACGGCATCGGCTACACGGTCGGCCCGGGTTGTCCGGTCGGGGAGCTGGAGGAGGACTTCACGCTGCTGGATGTCTGCCCCGTCTGCAAGGGGGCGCGGCTCAAGCCCGAGAGCCTGTCGGTCAAGATTGCGCGCCGCTCGATCGCCGAGGTGACCCAGCTCTCGGTCTGGGCCGCCGCGGAATTCTTCGACGCTCTCGAGCTGACCGAGCGGGAACGCCTCATCGCGCACCGGATCCTCAAGGAAATCCGGGAGCGGTTGGGGTTCCTGATCAACGTGGGGCTCGAGTACCTCACGCTGGACCGGCCGGCCGCCACGCTCTCCGGCGGTGAGGGCCAGCGTATCCGCCTGGCCACCCAGATCGGCTCCGGGCTGGTGGGGGTCCTCTACATCCTGGACGAGCCCTCGATCGGCCTGCACCAGCGGGACAACCGGCGCTTGCTGCAGACCCTGCTGCGATTGCGGGACATGGGGAACACCGTCGTCGTCGTCGAGCACGACGCGGAGACCATGCTCGCGGCGGACCACATCCTGGACCTGGGACCCGGCGCGGGCGCGCAGGGCGGGCGGGTCATCGCGCAGGGGCCCCCGGCCGCGATCATGGCGCACCCGGCGTCGCTGACCGGCAAGTACCTGCGCGGGGAACTGACCGTCGTGCTGCCCCGGCGGGAGCGCCGGCCCCAACGCTTCCTGAGCGTCGTCGGGGCGCGGAAGCACAACCTCAAGAACATCACGGTCCGCATCCCGCTGGGCCTGTTCACCTGCGTGACCGGCGTGTCCGGCTCCGGGAAGAGCACGCTGGTGCTCGAGGTGCTCTTCCATTCGCTCTCGCAGCTCCTTTATCAGAAGAAACCTAAGATTGACGGCTGCAAGGAAATCGTCGGCGGAGAGGCTCTGGACAAGGTCATTGACATCGACCAGTCGCCGATCGGCCGGACGCCGCGCTCGAACCCCGCCACCTACACCGGCCTGTTCACCTTCATCCGGGACCTGTTCGCGACGCTCCCCGAGTCGCGGGTGCGGGGCTACAAACCCGGCCGCTACAGCTTCAACGTCAAGGGTGGGCGCTGCGAGGCCTGCGAGGGCGACGGGCTGATCAAGATCGAGATGCACTTCCTCCCGGACGTCTACGTGACCTGCGAGGTCTGCAAGGGCCAGCGGTACAACCGCGAGACCCTGGACATCACCTACAAAGGGAAGAGCATCGCCGACGTGCTGGACATGACCGTGGACGAGGCGTTGGAGTTCTTCCAGCACCTCCCCCACATCAAGCACAAGCTCCAGACGCTCCACGACGTCGGGCTCCACTACATCAAGCTCGGCCAGTCGGCCACGACGCTCTCGGGCGGGGAGGCACAGCGGGTCAAGCTCTCCCGCGAGCTGTCGAAGCGCGCGACGGGCCGCACGCTCTACATCCTGGACGAGCCGACCACTGGGCTGCACTTTGCGGACATTCAGCGGCTCTTGGACGTGCTGGACCGCCTGGTGGAGGCCGGGAACACGGTCCTGGTGATCGAGCACAACCTGGACGTGATCAAGAACGCGGACTGG
>CAZTUO010000499.1:0-2111 GCA_964616355.1 uncultured Nitrospira sp. | reverse complement strand
GATGCCACTTTACAAGCTCTGGGATTCCGTTGATGCGGTGCCCGGACTGTTCGACACCGTTATCGTGGACGAGGCGTCGCAGGCGAGCGTTGATGCACTCGCGATCCTCCTGCTTGCTAAGCGCATTGTCGTGGTGGGCGATGACAAACAGAACAGTCCCGAAGCCGTCGGTGTCTTGGAGGACGACATCGCGCGCCTCGCACAAGAGCACCTGAGCCAGTTTCGCTTCCGGGACGAGTTTCGACCCGATACAAGTCTCTTCGACCACGCCGAGCGCGCATTCGGGAGTCTCATTACGCTGCGGGAGCACTTTCGCTGCGTCCCCGAGATCATTCGCTTCAGCAACGACCTGTGCTACAGGGATGCACCGCTGGTACCGCTGCGCCAGGCGCCGCCCAACAGGCTGCCGCCGTTGAGATCGCAGTTCATCGAGGAAGGTGCTTGCGAGGGGGATGGACAGAGGATTCGCAATCGCGCTGAGGCCGAGGCCTTGGTTGAGGTCATCGAGTCTCTCGTCGCTGACGAGGCATACGAAGGAAAGACGATGGGGGTCATCGCGCTCCAAGGACACGCACAGGCAGAGCTGATCGAAACCCTACTGGCGCAGCGGCTTGATCCCAAGACGATCGAGGAACGGCGGTTGCGGTGCGGCGAACCCGCGACGTTCCAGGGTGACCAGAGAGACGTCATGTTTCTCTCGCTGGTCATCGCTCCAAACGTCCACTACCGAGCCCTTACGCGGCTGCCGGACCAGCGGCGGTTCAATGTCGCGATGAGCCGGGCCCGAGATCAGGTGTGGCTCTTTCACAGTGTGAGACAACACGATCTTGGGCCGGAGGACTTGCGCCGCCGACTCGTCACCTTCTTCGACAGTCCTCAGCAGGCCGCATTGGAGACCCTCGCCGAAGACCTCGACCACCTCGAACGCCAGGCCAGATCTCCGAGGCAGAGGGGAAATCAACCCGAACCGTATGAGAGCTGGTTCGAAGTGGACCTCGCGTTGGAGCTACTGCGTCGCAGGTTCGCGGTGCGCCCCCAAGTCGAGGTGGCAAGTAAGCGAATCGACCTGGTGGTAGAGGGGGTCGATGCCCGGCTTGCGGTCGAGTGCGATGGTGACGAGTGGCATGGCCCGGAAGAGTACGAGCGCGATATGGCCCGCCAGCGGCAGTTGGAGAGGGCTGGCTGGACCTTTGTACGAGTGCGCGAGTCAGACTTCTATGCAGATCGCGGGGCCGCTGTCAAGACGATAGTGGACGCTTGCGAGGAGCTGGGGATTCGTCCCCTGGATTTCGTCCACGAACCCAAGTCGGAACCGCTGCCAGAATCTATGGCCGACAGAGACGCCCGTGGCCATTCCGTGGAAGAAGCGTCGCTCGGCGACGAGGACCAAAAGGATAACGCTGCTACGACCGAGGTGTCGTCTGCGAGCTTCGGCCCGTTCACGGGGTACTCGGAAGCCTTGGGGTTTCCAGATCCTCGCGACTCATCAGCGGCGAATGTCCGGGCAGTCCTTCGGCAGATCATCGAGAAGGACGGCCCGCTGACACGGTCCTCAGTATGCCGGCTGTACGTCGAAGGCTGCTCTGGCCTTCAGCGCGTCGGAAGAGTCGTGCGGCAGGCGCTGAACCGAGCGGTCGGAGCGATGCTTAGGGCTGGAGAGATCATCCAGGAGGACGAGTTGCGCGATGGGTCACCGGAGGGTCAAGTGCTTCGCCTCGCGGGGACACCCATGGTGAAAGTGAGGCCCGCTGGAAGGCGCGACCTTCTCGAGATTCCACCCTCCGAACTGCTCGCAGTATTGCGCCGCTCGGTTCACGCAGGCACCCAGTCGCCCGGCGACAGCGAGGCGCTGTTCCGTGCGCTGCTGGAGCACTACGGGTTCAGCCGACTGACGAAGCCTCGGAGGGAGTACCTATCGAAGGTGCTACGGCTCCTGCAGCAGCCAGATCACAGGCCAGGAGCGCAGGAGCAGATCCGATAAGGCTGTCTAACAACAGCATGCAGCGGACGGCGCTGCGCGCCGCCGCTGATGCTGAGCGTTAGGTCGCACAAGGACACCCTCATGACTGACTTCAAGCCGGACAGCTACACAACCGTCTCGCCGTATCTGA
>CAZTUO010000498.1:0-2116 GCA_964616355.1 uncultured Nitrospira sp. | reverse complement strand
CTGGACTGGACCATGTTCGCGGTCCTGTACATGGTCAGCGGGCTGGGCATCACGGTGGGCTATCACCGCCTGATCTCGCACCGCAGCTTTGAATGCCCGGAATGGGTCAAGGCCTGCCTCCTGGTGGCGGGAGGCTGGGCGCTCGAGAATTCGGCGCTGCGGTGGTGTGCCGACCACATCCGCCACCATGCGCGTTGCGACCAGGAAGAGGATCCCTACAACGCGACCAAGGGCTTCTGGTACAGCCATTGCGGCTGGATCTTCTTCAAGTCCCCGTACCGCGAGGAGAAGTACGAGTCGAAGCTCCGCAAGGACCCGGTTATCATGTGGCAGCACCGGTATTACGTACCGATCGTCCTGTCCGGGCTGGCCTTGCCCTTCGTCGTGGGGGCGTTCTACAACGGCCCGACGGGGGGGCTGGGGTGTTTCCTGCTCGCCGGGGTCTGTCGGGTATTTTTGGTGCTGAACTCGACCTTTTGCATCAATTCGATCTGTCATCTCTGGGGCGCCCAACCGCACGGCCAGGAGGACAGCAGCCGCGACAGTTGGTGGGTCTCGCTGATCACCTTCGGCGAGGGATATCACAATTACCACCACACGCACCTGCGGGATTACCGGAATGGGCCGAAGTGGTACAACTTCGACCCGTCGAAGTGGCTGATCTTCGTCATGTCTAAAGTCGGGCTCGCCTCTAACCTTCAGCGGGCTCAGTCTTAGGCGCCCTGGCCCGCTCCCGCCTCCTCCCGCTGCCTGGTCCGCCGCGCAATGGTTACTGAACCGTGCCCGGTGATGGAAGCCCCCTGGCTCCGGCTCGTCGGGCGGGTGGGGGGAGATTTGTTTCCGTTCGCCCCCCTGTGATAGTCTTTGCGGAGACCCAGGGCAAGCTTGCCGGCGGTGAGCCGGTCAGACCAGATCGCCTTCGGCGCGGCAGGGATGCCGGAGGAGGGCGTTATGGATTGTCCTCGCTGTCATGGACGAATGGTGAAGGACATCTTCGAGGACCTGGAGGACGATACGGGCTCCTTGTACTTCACCGGGTGGCGCTGTATCCTGTGCGGAGAAATTCTGGATCCCGTCATCGAAACGAACCGCGGATCGCGCCGCGCTCCGATGGTGGGCCGAGCACGCAAGAAGTTCGCGTCCTCGCTCGGGTAGCAGAGGGGACGTCGCTGTAGAGGGGCTCTTCTGGGCTCCGGGGCGGCGGGCACACTCGCCGGGAGGGGCAGGCGGGGGCGGTGCGCGTGAGCGCCCTGGGCGAAAGCCGCGCCCCCAGGACCGTACTTAGAGGATCAAGGCATGGCAGCAGCCAGCGGGAGCCCGGGTGCCCACGGACAGGGCACAGACAGCCTGATCCCGGACGTCAAACACGTCATCGCGATCAGCAGCGGCAAGGGCGGGGTCGGCAAGTCCACGGTGGCCGCGAACCTGGCCGTCGCGCTCGGGCTTACGGGCGCGCGCGTCGGGCTCATGGATGCCGACATCTATGGGCCGAACATTCCCATGATGATGGGGACCTCCCGGCCCCCGCAGCAGAAAGGCGGCAAGCTCGAGCCGGCCGAGAGCCACGGGGTCAAGCTCATCTCCATGGGGTTTTTCGTTCCGGAGGAGACCGCCGTCGTCTGGCGCGGCCCTATGGTCCACACGGCGATCCAGCAGTTCTTCCGGGACGTCCTGTGGGGCGAGCTGGACTACCTGCTCGTGGACCTTCCGCCGGGGACGGGGGACGCGCAGTTGACGCTGTCCCAGATCGTTCCGATGACGGGCGCAGTGACCGTCACCACGCCGCAGGAGGTCTCGCTCCACGACGTCCGGAAGGGCGTCATGATGTTTCAGAAGGTCAACGTGCCCCTGCTCGGGCTCATCGAGAACATGAGCTATTTTGTCTGCGGCCATTGCGGCGAGCGGACCGAGATCTTCTCGCACGGCGGGGGCGAACGGGCCGCACAGAAGCTGGGCATCCCGTTCCTGGGCCGGATTCCGATTGATCCGGCGATTCGGGCGGGGGGCGACCAGGGCGTGCCGATCGTCGTGGCCGATCCGGACTCGCCCCAGACGGCCGCGTTCAAGGCAATCGCGGCCGCACTGATCCGGGAGGTCGCCACCGTCACCGGCGGAG
>CAZTUO010000497.1:683-2120 GCA_964616355.1 uncultured Nitrospira sp. | reverse complement strand
TCCCCCATTGAACGAGGTTGATCCCGCCTCCCAGAGCGGACCACCCGGTATCCTGTGTCAACGCCGATTTGAATCTCTCCAGATCGCCGATTGAAAATTCCCCACCTCGGTAGCGCGTCGTTCGCCCTTCGCGTCCTTTCGGCAGGGTATCCAGATGCCTCGCCGGTCTCGAGAAACGGTTCCTGAAGCGTCCTACGGGCCGGTGTTCGCCTTGCCCGCGGCCCGAGGCGGCTTGGGCCCCTTCAATGGCCCCTGGACGACGGGCAGCAGCCCCGCCTTCTTCCGCTCCTTGAGCCGATAGCTGTCGCCCCGGATGTTGACCGTGGTCGCGTGGTGCAGGAGGCGATCGAGGATGGCGGTCGCGATGATCGGGTCGCCAAAGATCGTGCCCCAATCCCCATAGCTCTTGTTGCTGGTCAGGATGATGCTGCCGCGCTCGTAGCGGGCGCTGACCAACTGGAAGAAGATCATGGCCCCCAGGTCGTCGAGCGGCAGGTAGCCCATTTCATCGATCACCAGCACTTTGGGCGCTAGGTAGACCCGCAGCCGGCGGTCCAGTCGTCCTTCCCGATAGGCGCGGCCCAGATCGGTGACCAAGTCGTGCGCCGTGATAAAGTACGCGCTAAAGCCGGCGTGGATGGCCTCCACCGCCAGGGCGACACTCAGATGGGTCTTCCCCACGCCGGGCGGGCCCAGGAAGATCACGTTGCTGGCGTCGTGCACAAACCGCAGCGTCCGGAGCTCCCGGATCTGGCGCTCGTCGATGCTGGGCTGGAAGCCGAAGTCAAACTGGTCCAGGGTCTTGATGAACGGCAGATGCGCCAGGCGCGTCCGGGTGCGCAGGTAGCGGGCCCGCCGGGCCTCGACCTCTCGGTCCAGGAGTTCGCCGAGCAGCTCGGCATAAGAGCGCTCCTCCTTGGCCGCCCGCTCCAGGTGGACTTCCAGCACGGCGTCGGCTTCGGTGAGGCCCAGAATGGCCAGGGCGGTATGGAGACGCGCGATCACGGTCATGCGCCACCTCCGGCCACCCCGACCGCATCGTACACCGCCAACGGCCGCACCTCGACCTGAGGGGTGCGCCCCTGGATGGCAACCCTGGCCGGAGAGCGGCGCAGCGACGCGTGGAACGGTATCCCCTGATGGTGCTGCGGCTGCGTGAGCACCTGGTGGCGACCGGTGCACACCGGATGGACGGCAATCCGCTCGTGGGCGCAGTAAATCTCCACGCGGCCGGAGATCTCGCGGACCCAGACCTCACGGCCGGCCGCACTCCAGGGCACGGAGTAGCGATTGGCCCCGTAGGCGACGTAGGCGTCCCGCCCAACCCGGCGGCGCACCTCGGGCACGTACGGGTAGGGCGGGCGGCCGGCGAGCGGCTGCAACCGCGCCCGTTCGGCCTCCCAAGCCTCCTGGACGACCTGATGCGTGGTCCCATGC
>CAZTUO010000497.1:0-653 GCA_964616355.1 uncultured Nitrospira sp. | reverse complement strand
GTGGCCACCCAAGCGCGCAACTGACTGCGCAGATCATCCACCCCGTCAGCGTCGCGCCCAGGGAGAAAACTGCCACGGAGGTAGCGGATCCCCGATTCGACTTTGCCTTTGCTCTGTGCGCGATAGGGCCGGCACAGCCGCGGCCGGAACCCCCAGTAGCGCGCGAAGTCGAGAAAGATCGGGTGCCACCGGACGTCGCCCCGTTCATCGGTGCCCAGCACGACGGTCTTGATGCGGTCGTAAAGGATTTCTTCCGGGATGCCGCCCAGGGCCTCAAAGGCTGCTTCGTGGAGCCGCAGGAACGTCTCCAGCCGCTGATCCGTGGCGACGTCGGCAAACGTCGCCCGGGAGTGGCCCAGGGTAAACGCAAACACCCACAGCGGCTGCCGGTGATCGCCATCCTCCAGCACGCCCAGATGGCCCCAGTCGACCTGGGCTTGGTGGCCCGGAGGTGTCTCGAAGCGGCGCACGGCCACTTCGCGAGCCGCCTGCCGCTTCGGCCGCAGGTAGTCCTTCAGGATCGAGTATCCGCCGGGGTAGCCGCGGTCCCGTAGCTCCCGCAGCAGGACGACGGCATTCCAGACGCCGGCGCTCAGGCGCTGGTCGACGTAGGACTTGTAGGGGTCGAGGAGGCTCGGCCGCGGGGCTCGAGG
>CAZTUO010000496.1:0-2121 GCA_964616355.1 uncultured Nitrospira sp. | reverse complement strand
CCTGCGCAACCGCGTCATCGTCTACGGCAACAAGACGGTGGTGTTTGACTAGGGGTTGGTGGCCGCAGAGTGGGCGCCTTGACTCGCTCTTGCTGAGCTCCTAAGGCATGAGGTGTAGACACCAACCCCCGCTCATGCTGAGGCCCTCGAAGCATGGGCCGTCCGCCCCGCTCACCCCTCGACGGGCTCAGGGTGGCCTTCGACAGGCGCAGGGTGAGCGAGAAGAATGCTGGAAGCCAGACCTAGCAAGTCTGAGCTGCCATCTCCTGAGTTTCACCTCTGGATCCTGGAGTAGGCGATGGCACGTGCTAAGAGGCTCTCTGCGAAACCGGCAAAGCTCAGTTCCGGGCACGGTTCCGAGAACGCTCCGTTTCGGCCCGCCCGCCTTGGGGACAGGATGAGAGTGGCAGCGTCATAAAGGCGCTCTCGCACCATCTTCGTGAGGAGCAGCTCGTATCGCTTTGCATACGAGGACTCGCGGAACTCCTCGAACACCGGGAAGTGCGGTTCTGCTACGGCAATCGGGCGCGTGGAGGCAGGGGCCTCTTCCAGGAGCATCATGTAGCCGAGCCACGGGCGCGGCGAACCTCGGAAGGCACCCTCACGGAAGGCAGCCCAAAAGTCAGTTGCGTTCCCGAGCGCCTCCTCGGTCCGGTTGTTGTAGTTGTTGCCGAACGACGGTCCTATGTGCGCCTTGAACTCGACGGTGGCGAGTAGGCGGCCGTCGACGACGACTACAAGGTCCCATCGCTTCTCTGGACGATAGTAGCCCGGGAGTTCAACCTTCCGGCGCCGATGGATAGTGGTGTCACGAATTCCTGCGTCGACAAGTAGCCTTCGGATCAGATCGGCGAATCCATCGAGGTGTGCGCCGCCTGTGACAGCGCTCCGTTCGCCTCTATCGCGTTCTCCGGTCCTGGCACCCTGAGCCTTCGCCTGCTCTCCCCTAGCACGCCAGAACTGGCGAACGGCTTCCTGGATTCCCTTGACCAGATCATCGTGGGTCCGCGCCATACCTTGCCACTATGGCCTGTGCACTTCCGCGGAGACGGAAGAGAACAGCCCGAGGGCTTCCTCCCTAATGCGTCGTTCAGCCAGACCAAAGTAGTATTCGTCCACCTCGTAACCAATGCTATGACGGCCCCAACGCGCGGCGGCAATGTTCGTGGTTCCTGTTCCCATGAAGGGGTCAAGCACCGTGTCCCCCACGAAGCTGAACATGCGGATCAATCGCTCCGCTAGCTCGATGGGATAGGGGGCTGGGTGCTCGCGCGTAGAGGCGCCCGCCAGCCCCATCCATATCTGCTGGAACCAACGCTGGTAGTTCTCGACCGAGATCACGCTTAGGAGGCGCGCGGAAACGGAGGGCTTGCGGTAGCCGCCGGGTTTGCGCTGCATCAGGATGAACTCGATGTCATTCTTAATAACGGCATTCGGCTCGTAAGGCTTTCCGAGAAATCCCGCCGATCCGTTGTCGCCTTCGTAGGCGGCGTTCGCGATCTTGTGCCAGATAATCGGCGCCAAGTTGTCGAAGCCGATCCGTCTGCAGTGTTCTTGGATGGACGCGTGAAGGGGAACCACCGTATGTCGACCGTCGTTCTTCCGGCGGGAAAGGCAAACGTCGCCGACCACGCAAATCAAGCGTCCCCCCGGTACCAGAGCTTCGAAGCAGCGCTTCCATACGCGGTCTAGTTCGCCCAGGAATGCTTCATAATCCGCGATCTCACCGAGCTGCCCTGCGGAGTGACGGTATCGCTTGAGGGTCCAGTACGGGGGTGAAGTGAGAACAAGGTGAACGGACCGGGGCGGAAGATCTAACATACGAGAATCGCCCAGGTAGAGCAGGTGCCGCGTGGGAACCGACCGAACGGCATTGTCAATGAGGCTTACCAGCCGTGGGTTCTTTGCGATGGCTGGAATGTCAGTCTGTGGATCTCCAAGCCGCCGCAGATCCTCGGGCACCCATCGGTCGAGGTCACAAGTGGACTTTACGGGGTCGGCAAGGCGAGCCTCACTCATAGGTCGCTACACACCGGCCATTGCTTCGCTGTCCGGCAATTTCTGGCCTCCTCTGGCGTCTTCTTAATGTCGCTCCAGATGCTTATGGAGTAACGCGTCCAC
>CAZTUO010000495.1:0-2136 GCA_964616355.1 uncultured Nitrospira sp. | reverse complement strand
GTATGAAGTACCACAACCGGGCGCCGGTGAACGGCCGGGCGGTGAGCGCCGAGGATGTGGTCAAATCTCAGCTATACGTGAAGGATAATCCCCGCTCCAACAACTCCTTCCAGAACGGCTCCATGCAGAGCGTGGAGGCGCCGGACGCCCAAATCGTCGTGTTCAAGCTGAAAGCACCGAACGCCTATCTGTTCAGCAGCTGGCACCTGGGCAGCCCGACGGCGCAGTGCATCATCCCCCAGGAGTTGCTCGACAACCTGAACCAGGCGTGGCCGGTCGGTAGCGGCCCTTACCAGCTGGTGGAATATGACCTCAACGTACGCTATCTCTATCGCCGTTTTTCCGGCTACCGGGAGGCCGGACGCGGCCTGCCGTACATCGACGAGCGCGAGTATCGGGTGATGATCGACCCGGCGGCCCAGGAGGCCGCTTTCCGCAGTGAGCAGATCCACATCTGGGACGTGCCGCCCACGCTCGTAGACCAGCTCCGCAAAGACCTCGGCGGAAAGGTCGAGGTGCATGAGCTGCTGTCGCCGTCTATGTTCACGTTCGCGGCCAACGTGACCCGGCCACCGTGGAACGATATCCGGGTGCGTGAGGCGATCTACCGCATCCTGGACAAGCGGCAGTACCTCGACCTGCTCGAAGACGGCAAGGGCAAGCTGGCCGTCGGCACGCTGTCGCCGGCTCTGGAGGAATACCAGCTCGATCCCAAGCAGGTAGAAAAGTATTTCCGCCAGGACGCACGCGCGGCACGGCAACTGCTGGAGGCAGCCGGCTTCGACTTTACCAAAGAGGTAGAAATGAGCACCAACAACCAGCAGCGCAACAATCAAGGCATGGAGATCTTCCAGCAGCAAGCGTCCAAAGCTGGCATCAAGGTTCGCACCCTGTCCATGCCGTTCGCGGAATGGGTGCAGCAGAAGATGTTCACTGGCAATTGGGAGACATTCTACGCGTCCTGGCCGGCGTATGACTCACCTCTGGCGCCTCTCCGGCTGCAGCACACCAACACTAACTTTATACATCGCTTCACTGGTCTAAAAGATCCGGAGACGGATCGCATGATCGAAAAGGCAGAACAGACGCTGGACCGTGCGGAGCGTGTCAAGCTCGTCAAAGATATCCAGATTGCGCTCTTAGAGAAGTACACGCCATTCGTACCTACGCACAGCCCGATGGTGTACATCGGGCGCTGGAAGTATGTGCGTGATTATGAGGTCAGCCCTCCTAACTCGCAGGCACTCTATCGCATCGAGATGTGGCTTGACAAATGACCAGGGCGTGGGTGCGGCGCCCGCGTCGCCGTGCCCGCCGTGGGAAAAGACCTCACTGCATAGTACGGCGCTCACTCGCCCTGTGCCTATGGGCGCTGGGGGCCGAGCCCGGGGACAGGAACTATGACCGCTCACACTACCACGCGCGTTGCCCGTTCGGACGTCGTCGGCAGCCTGCTGCGGCCCGCGTACTTGAAAGAAGCCCGGCAGGCCGCCCGCGAGGGCCGGATCAGCGAAGACGAGCTTCGGCAGGTCGAGGACCAGGCCGTGCGCGAGGCCATCGCCCTGCAGGAGGCGGCGGGGCTCGACGTGATCACCGACGGTGAGCTGCGCCGACAGACCTGGATCGTCACTGTTCCCCTCTACGAGACCAGCCACTACCGCGCGCCGCTGTCCGGCTTCGCGTTTGTCCAAACCGACCCGGGCTGGATGGGGCTGTGGAAGGACAGCCAGGGCAACCCGATGGCCACGGCCCCGACGGTCACCCGCTCGCTGATCACCGCGCCGCTGCAGGTGGAGCGGGACATCGTCGGCGAGGAGTACGGCTTCCTCAAGGCCCACACCCGCGCCCGCACCAAGTACACCTTCCCGGCGCCAAGCTGGCACCGGGTCTTCTGGCATCCCCTGCACTCGCGCGATGCCTATCCCACGCCGGAGGACCTGCTCCTCGCCGTACGCAATTACATCCGCGAGCACGTCGTGCGCCGCCTGCTGGAGCTGGGCTGCGACTATATTCAGATGGACGCGCCCAACTATGCCCAGTGGCACATCGATCCCAGCGTGCGCGCCGCGGTCGAAGCCGAGGGCCGCGATCTGGACGCCGAGCTTGCCGCTGATGTGGAAATCGATAACTCCGTCT
>CAZTUO010000494.1:0-2143 GCA_964616355.1 uncultured Nitrospira sp. | reverse complement strand
CTGGGGCGTCGTCTGGCCGGCCAGGTGGCGAACCTGGAACAGCTCTACGCCGGCGGCCGGGAATTGGTGGAGCTATGGTTTGGCTCGGATGCCAATCGCCCACAGGAGGAGCAGATTGCCGCGATGAAGCGAATGCTCTCGGAGGAGCGGTATCGGGAACTAGAGCCGATGCTGGTCGAGCAGAAGCGGCAACTTGAGGCGCAACTGCGCCAAGCCGAACAATGGGAGGCTCAACACCAGCGGCGGCTATTCGTGCTCGAGGCGGTGCGGACGGTTTGTCGCCAGATGGGATTCGAGGAACTGGCCGGCCCAAGGTGGGATCGCGACGGAGAACGTGGGAGTCGAATGATCCTGGAGGTGGACACCCTGGATCAGGGGCGGATTACGTTCTTCTTCGCCCTGGAGAATATCCACTGCGAGTCCGAGATTGCTGAAGGCAGATGTTTTGAGGAATTCGACAAGCTTTCCGAGTTCTTGGACCACGAGTTTGGGGTGCAAACGGACTTCCGCCTTGCGGACGGGACGCGGCCGCCGCGCCTGATTCGCAAGGGAGAACTGGAGGAGCCCGGAGGGGCGGGTATGACGGCCGAAGCGTAATCGTGCGCAGCAAGGGCCCTGGCAGGCAGTAGCGTTCAGCTGACCGCAGTCAAAAAGAGCTTATATGTCCGTATGGATCGAGAATTTACGGCGCCGTTTGGAAGATCGGCCAGTGTTGATTCTGCACGGCAATGTGCGGGACAAGTACATCGAGCCCTGCGGCCGGGTGTTTGAGAATCTGACGGCCCTGCTTGAGCATTATGGGCGCCACATCGGGATTTCGGAGATCGAGTTCTACGACCGGGGCAGTGGAGTGCGTTCGGCGCACCGGGAAGTGGGCTCAAAAAGCGGTTCCAGCGACGGACTGTCGGACGTGTCCGAAAAAACCGAGGAGGCTAGTCCGGGGAGGGCCAGTGTCGTTCCTCCGACGCGGATCCTGGCCAGATGGCTGCGAGAAACGAGCAGCGGCCGACCCAATGGCCACCGAAAAATGGTTGTGATTTATTATCTGGACAAGTTAGTGGCTTACCGGCAAGGAGGCTACGCCGATGAAGAGAAGGAGGTTCTCCTTTGGTTGGAGCGATTGACGGAGAATATCGACGCAGCGCATCGGTTGGTGTTGGTGGCCTTACAGGATAGCATGGTGCCGGTGGAGCTTTATACGAACGCGCCGAAGGTTTATGTGTTGGGGATTCCGGCGCCGGATCGGGAGGACCGTCAGGCGTACCTTCGGCATCGGTTAGGAGAGGGGGTTCGCCCGGAGGATTTGGAGCTGTTGGCGCAACTGACGGAGGGGCTTTTCCTGCGCGACCTGGACCAGATCGCGCAGGCCGTCTGTGCTGCGGGTGAGTTGGGGAGCCGTGAGCTGCATCGGCTGGTCAACAAATACCGCCTGGGCGAGGCGGAAGACCACTGGGGGAATGTGAGCATTCAGAAGCTCAGCGCCGCGTACCAGTGGTTTGTGCACCAGGAAGGCGTCAAAGGACAGGACCGGGCCATCTACCGGGTGATCGACGTGCTGTGCAAGGCGCGGGCGGGGTTGTCGGGAATCGCCAGTGGATCGACTTCCAAACCGAAGGGGGTGCTCTTCTTCGCTGGGCCGACGGGTGTGGGCAAGACCTTTGTGGCAAAGAAGCTGGCCAAATTCCTGTTTGGCACCGAAGAGGCCTTTATCCGCTTCGACATGAGCGAGTTCAAGGAGGAACATACGGTTTCGAAGTTCATTGGTTCGCCTCCCGGCTATGTCGGCTATGAGCAGGGGGGCCTCCTGACCAATGCCGTACGCGAAAAGCCATTTTCGGTCATTCTGTTCGACGAGATCGAAAAGGCCCATCCGAAGATCATGGACATGTTTCTGCAGATCCTGGACGACGGTCGGCTGACGGACAGTCGAGGGCAGACCATCTTTTTCACCGAGACCATGATCATCTTTACCTCGAACCTGGGCACGAGGACGAACGATAGCCGAGGTAATCCTATCGACGAGCGTGCGGAGTTGGATAGGATCCTCCAAGAGAGGAGCCTGACCGAAGCCGAGCGCCAGGAAGCCATTGCGCACCATTTTGTGCGAGCCGTGGAACGGTTTTTCATGGTGGAGATCTCCCGG
>CAZTUO010000493.1:0-2143 GCA_964616355.1 uncultured Nitrospira sp. | reverse complement strand
GAAGGTAGTTTTGTATGAGTTCTTGAGGAACATCGGGGTGCGAGGGAGGGAGCGCGTCGGTGACCAGGTTGCACTGCTCGTGATTGCCGCCCAGAGGGATCGCGAGCCTGGTCCATCCGGGCCTCACCGCCACCGTGTTGACGATCTCTTGGTCCCCGACCTTCACGGCGTACATGCTTAGCTCTCCCAACTGGAGCTTTGTCGCAGGGTAGTATTGCTTCAGGAGCTCGGTGATGGTGTTTGTCATCTTCGATCCCCGGGCACCCGCACGTTGATGCATTCCTACCTGGCCAGCTGCCGCGCTCAAGAATTCGGAGCGCACCGACTTCTCCAGACCGAGCGCATCGGCTAGAGCTCTGGCGTTTGTCGGGCGCGGCCGAGCTCGGCCGTTCTCGAGTTCTGAAATCGTCTTCCTAGTCAGCCCGCCTTCCAGGCATGCCGCCACAGCATTACAGAGGTCTTGCTGGGTCCAACCTCTGCTCTGTCGTAGCATCTTCAGCATTGCGGCAAAGTGATGTCCTGGATCGGCGGCCACTAGGCTCCCCCTTCTAGGGCTACTACCCATGGCTTCGGCGGACGACGGAGGCGAAAGCCCCGAGCTTGGGAGAGTAACATCGGAAAGTTACCCAAAGGTTACATTAACGTTGCCCAAATTTACAGCTCGTGAAATACCATGTAGGGCAAGCGAGCGGGGTTCCGCCCTTTGGCCCTTGGGAGACGACCCCGCCCGCTAACGGGCCTTCGCGGGTCTTACCCGCATCATGCATCATACCACAGAGGTGCCGCGATGTTATCCCTCAGCTTCGATCCCGCTCCGCTCTTCGATCCCCACACCGTGGACCAGCTAAAGGATTGGATGCGCGCCGCAGCTGCCGCAGCCACCGCTGGAGCGATCTGGCAGACGATGCGGCGCTTTGCCCGTGACGTGGCCGCGACCCTGCTCGCCGAGTTGGTAGTAGTCGTCCTGACTGATTTCATCGTCTACTCGGTGTCACTCGCCGCCTGGTACCTCGTCCGCGCACTACGCTTGCTGGTCGGTGCCGTTCTCATCTTCGGCCTTGGCGTTGGGCTGCCCGCTGGTCTGGGATTCGCCGCCTTCGCCATCGTCCGCGCGTTGGTCGCCGATGATGGCTACGAGGTCGTGGCCGCCATCGCGGTCGTTGAGATCTACGTGCCCGCTCTTATTGTCGCGGCACGGCTGTGCAGTCGAATCTGGGCACGCGCGAAAATGCCTCCGTTAGAGAAGCCTCGCCGACCGCCGCTCACACTTGGCCGGATGCTGCGGATGAGCCCAAGAGACTTTGAGTTGTTCGTCCTGGATTGGCTCGCCGATTATAGGGGACTGCGTCGCCTTCGCCACCAGGGGCGCCCCGGCGACGGTGGTATCGATCTCGTTGGCCACGGCGTCGGCGTCTCCGTCAAGCGCTATCGCCTACGGCCCGTCGGCGAGCCGGAGCTGAGGGATTTGGTCGGAGCACTTACCGCCAAGAAGCTGCGAAAGGGCATTGTCGTCTGCAGTAGTCGCTTTTCGGCGGCGGCCATTGAGTACGCGCAGCAAATCAACCAACAGGGCAAGATCGAGCTGACCTTGATTGATGGTCGGCAGTTGCTCCGCCAAACGGAGGCGTCTCGCGCCTTCTGCCCCTCACGCAGCAGCAAACGGTTTACGGAGGCGCGAGCTGTATCGTAGCCGTTATGTGCCTGGTTTGGTCTTTCCCCAAGGGCCATGGGCAGCGCTTCACGGGCATTGATGTAGCAGAGAATGGTGACCTTGATCTCCTTCTCGTTGGAGATCGCGTGAGGTCAGCCGACAGGCTTTTTGCCGAGGAGTGTCATGCAGAAGGCCTGCAGGTTGGGCAGGACGAGTGTGCTGCATAGCGGGCGGAGATGAGGGCGTGGAGTCGGAAGGTCAACTCGCGCAGGCGGGGTTGCTGTCGCTGACGAGCTTGCAGACACGGATGTAGAGAGTTTGCTCGGTATAGCGGACGCTCTCGCGGAAAGATCTGGCGGGGCCTGCACATCGGCGATCTGAACGCCGGAGCTGGAGAACCTTTGGTGGCGTCAAACCGGACGCGTTCGATGCCGTCGTCCAGCCCACCGGACTCGATCGCCCCTATCTAACCGAGCGGCTGTTGGTCAGTGC
>CAZTUO010000492.1:0-2151 GCA_964616355.1 uncultured Nitrospira sp. | reverse complement strand
GAACCTTTACGCTGGCACGGAGGGGGGCCAGTTCAGCGTTCAACTTTGGGATAATTCGGGAGCAGGCGGCCGACCAGGCTCGCTGGTGACCACGCTGGCCTCAAGTCTTTCCAGTCCTACCACAACCGATACTGAGAACGTCGTTCACATTACTGGTCTCAACGTACCCATGGTGAAACTCACCACATACTACGTGGTCGTCCTTCCTACGTCCGGGCAACTTCGATGGGGGTATACGAGCTCAGAGTCAGGAACAGGTTTTCCAAGCGAGTTCACTTTCACTGTTAACAGTGGCGGTGCTTGGAGTCCTCCCAGCTTCGATGATCCGCAACGAATGATGGTCGAGGCCGTTCCCGAGGCGTCCACGTGGATGGCGGGTGCGTTTGCCGGTCTCGTATTGGCCAGTGGCTGGGCCCGCAAGAAATGGCTCGCTCGCCAAACCAGGTCCGTCGCTTAACACTCTTTTGTCGCTCTGATTCGGGGGATGGCGGGACGCCATCCCCGTTTCGTTTTGCAGGAGACCGGGTTCCGTCGAGCCACGGATCTCGCGCCGGGCCACTGCAGGCCTGCTGAATCTTCGCTGCACAACGTCGCGCCCCGCCCTCCGCCCGCAAGGTAACCGCTAAAAGCCGGGCACGGGCTCAACCTTCTCGATGCTTATCGACGACTCGAGTCAGGATTGGGCAATGACCTCGGGATGCGGCGCGGCCCCGCCGTCGCCGCGAACTCCCGCGTTCCTGGTCCGGCCCGGGTTCGACGAAGTCGATTCCCTCGGACTTCCACATCAATCGCAAGGTGATGGGATGGGAGGCATCTCTTTCCCGAAACAGTTGACAGGAAACATGCGCTCACACCGGCAGACGGGCCGTCAGACCAATCCCCCGGGAATGTTGTGGTCCGAAGAGGCTTTCGTTGCAGTGGACGATGCCGCTTCTCGAACGTGTGTCAGGGTCGAGGCCCACGAAGACCCTGTCAAACTCATCGGGGAGGGCGGATACGCGGCGGAGCCGGCGGCACTCCGATCTCGCGGTCGGAAGGAACCCTGGAACCCATGCCCCACGCTTTACAGCAGCCCGGTTCGCCAAGCTCTCGATCAATTCCTACACCGCCGCACAGGACGGGGGCTTGGCTTGGCGCGAATGTGTCACACAGCGTCAGGCCCCAGCATGGGTCGCTCCGGCGGATCGCTTTCCGCCAACCGGCCAGGTCGGCCCCATCCCGGATCGACCGAGCCTGATCTCATGCTCCGGCTGCAGTACGAGCTGCTCGGGGCCCCCCCAGAATAAACAGGGAAGCGGTTCAGCCGATCCGGCCGACCCGCTTCTCGAAAAAAAGAGGGCCGCCCGCTTCACGGGCGGGCGGCGTCCGAGCGCGTTACCGTGACCGTCGCCAAATCTGAAGGCCGATCAAACTCAACCCCAACAGCACCGCCGTGGTTCCCCCATCTGGCATCTGGTGCCGGGGCGTGTAAGGCAAGCCGCCGCCCGCAATGCCGCCCCCCGGCAGCGGAGGGTCGCCAATCTGCCGATACGTGTCTTCCCAAATGGCTGCATAGGGACCATCCACGGGTGGCAACACGGAGACAAAGCTGAACCCGTTGGCGTGCGGTTCATATTCGTCGTCGCCGAAGAAATTGTTAAAACCAACGGGGACGATGCTTTTCTCAGGGCTGATTCCTTCGAACAACTCGTAATCGTACCACTGCAGGACGTAGAGCGAGTCGAATGGATTCTCCACTCCGTACAGCGCAAGGTATTCATCCGCACTGAGGAATTGCCAGGCCCAAGTCGCGGGTGCTGTGAGATTGCCCACAACACTGGGAGAATCCAAGGGGATCTCCCAGCCGACAATCCGGGGCCAAACCCCAATCCGGGCGTCTTCCCCAATGAACTGCGGTGCAGGTGAATCGTTCCACACCGTGTACGCGTAGCGGTAAAAGCCATTCCCCAGATCGCTAACGACCGTTGCCACATGTGACCTCCGGTCGACCTCGGATGGGACCTGCATCTCCCCTTGTGCAGTCGTGCTTGCACCGGCAACGAACAACAACCCGGTCATCGCGGCGATCAGATTCTTTTTCATGGTGCCCTGTCCTTTCCAAACTTTTCGGTTCACGGTTTCGCGCTTCTCGTTCTATTTCAACCACAAGCT
>CAZTUO010000491.1:0-2151 GCA_964616355.1 uncultured Nitrospira sp. | reverse complement strand
TACCCCCTCACTGGACGAGCAGTTCAGTTTACGCTTGCCTCGTTGCAAAGCTGCCACGCTGTCCGTCTCGCGGTCTCCCGAACAAGTGGCATCGTGTCGTCATCGACGATGGCGAAGCCCTCCATGAAAATGTCGTCTTCGGGAAACAAGCGCGTGGCCAGCTTCTTCGCTCCCTTGATCGCTTCATTCGCTTCGGTCCCCGGCAGATCAAGATCCTGGAGGTACAGGCGATCCTGGTGGATGCGACAGCTGCCATGAGCGCGCTGCGCCCCCCGGCCCGTCATGCTGGCGATAGGGAGGTCAGGAGCGTCGAGATACACGCAATCGGCAAGTCGACCGCGTCCGCGGCGTGACCCGTGCCGGCGTGGAGTGGTGATAGTGCGTGGAGAAGAAAGGGGCGTGTGATCACGTGAAACACCTCCTTAGTCAGTGGGCCACATCAGGCCAAAGCCGACGTAACGACCACGACCAACGGAGATGGGCCCCGCTACCGGGCGATCGAAGACGACGCGCACGTGAAGTCTGGGCGTCTCTGAGAGGTAGCCGCTTACCCGGTACTGCGTCGCTACGTGAACGCCAGCGATGAAGCCGCTACGGGCGAACTCAATCGACTCGATTCGCGCCTCTTGGCCGGAAATTGCCCGGTACACGCTCCGCTCGATCAGCTCGATGCGGCGCTTGCGCAAATGAAGCTCCCGGGCGGCAGCTTTTGCCGGCTCCTGTGCTGCATTTCCCCTCGCTTGGAGAAGGCGCTTCCACTCTGACGCCGTCAGCTCCTTGCCGTCCTGTACGATGGGCGTCACTGTGACCCACGTTCTCGAGTGCTTCGTGATCGTCTCTCGCCACTGGTCATCAGGCTCTGTGGCGACGAAGACGCCTGTGCCCCTGCCGCTATCGCGCAGCTCCAGCCCGTGAAGCAGGACCTGCGCGAGGTCCACAATGGCGCGCCGTGTTCGATCGCCGGCGCAGCCAACGCCGACAAGGGCGACCCGCCGAAGCCGGCCGTCGGGGTAGGGGCCGAGCACGCTTGGCAACGGCAGGACGGCCAGATGCGGCTCGCGTATGGGATTGCCGCTGTTGTCCTGCCCGAGCAGAACTTGGTGAACGAGGCCTGCCATGGCCGGACGATCGGTGGGGCTTCTCGCGAGCAGACTAACAACCTCGTTCCCGATCCCATTCAGAAGATCGCGCATCTGCCGGACGACCTGCCCCAGCAGGCGTGCGTCCCAGGAAAAGCGCTTGCCGTTACGCCAAAACCCCAACACGAACGTGGGAACCGGCTCCACAGACGCGGCGACGTCTGACGCGTAGGTCACCGCCTGTACGCCCGCCGTAGGCAACGGAAGCTCACTGGGATCTCGCGCGAAAAGTGCGTCGCACACGTCGAGACAGCCCGGCTCGGGCACCTCCAGCGACACACCACGTGCGGCAGGCTGCCAGCGCACGCCCGTGGTGGGCGGCTCCGCCTCACTGGCGTCGACGACGGCGAGATCCTCCCCCTTTCCTAGGCTGACGACCCGCCGCGCAACTTCTCGCAAGACCGACACGTGCGACGCGTCGATGCTCGGCCACCAGTACCACAGGGTACGCGGCCCCTCGATGTCCCAGCCAAGTATCGGCTCGGGCTCGAGGTCAATGCTCTTCACTGGATTGAGCCTGCGCTCGGGTGGCCAGCTCTTCGAGTTGTTCGGCACGAACCGCCGCTGGCGAGGCCGGCGCAGTTCAGCGCGTGGTGCGACGATCTCGGGGAGCTTCGTGCCATCGTCCCAGCCTTGCCGTTCGAGCACGCGCAGTGAGGCGTCGATCCCCGTGCGTTTGGGATGCGCCCAGCCGGCGCGCGCCGAGGCCACGAGCGCCTTGAAGAGGCGTGCAGGGCTCGGGGGCCACTCACGGCCAGAGTACCCGGCAAGGAACTGAACTCGCATCGCAAGCGGCATCAGGTCTCTCCTCCGCCCTGACCACTAGAGCTCTCGCCCGAAGTCCCCTCTCTCGCAAGCTCCGCGGCGGCGCCAGTCGCGTTCCTGTTTTTCGCCTCCTCCCAAAACTTTCTCAGCTCGTCAACCTTCCTCTTCTTGAGCTCGGCTTCCTTGCCCGCCCACTCAGGCAGCGCGGCTAGAGCCTTCACGAGCTCGTTTTTCGTCTTCGGCTCAC
>CAZTUO010000490.1:0-2157 GCA_964616355.1 uncultured Nitrospira sp. | reverse complement strand
GAGCGACGAATACCCCGTTCCGAAGTCATCAATCGAGAGCCGGACTCCCAGCGCCTTGAGCCTGCCCAGGGCATCAAGAGTGGCCCCGGTGCCGTCCATACACGCGTTTTCCGTCAGTTCCAGCTCCAAGCACCCAGGGTCCAGGCCGGTGTTCGAAAGCGTCTCTGCGACCGTCCGGACGACATCGTCCTGGTGAAGCTGCTGGGGCGAGATGTTGACCGCCATGCGGACCTCCCGCGCTCCTGCGGCCTGCCAGGCCTTGGCCTGGGCGCACGCGGTCCGCAGCACCCATTGGCCGATGGCACCGATGAGCCTGGTCTCTTCCGCGAGCGGGAAGAATCGCGATGGGGGAATCATCCCCAGGGTGGGATGGCGCCAGCGCGCCAGCGCCTCGAACCCGACGAGCCGGCCCGAGGTCAGCTCCACCTGGGGCTGGTAGTGGAGAGTCATCTCATCGCGCGCGACGGCCCGCCGCAGGCCGGCCTCCAGAGCCAAGTCCTCTCGGACCCGGGCCGTCATGTCCGGGGTGTAAAACTGGGCGGTGTTGCCGCCCGTGCGCCTGGCTCGCCCGAGCGCCACATCCGCGCACGCCAGCAGGCTCTCCGGATCGCTCCCGTCCGCAGGAGCGCAGGCGATGCCGATGCGGGCCGTAGGCGAGATCTCATGTCCGTCAAGTCCGATGGGCTGGGCGACGGCTTGGAGCAGCCGCTCCACCCTGGCCGAAACCTCCCGGAGGGCGGGAGGACCGGTCAGGAGGATGGCAAATTCATCCCCGCCGGTGCGGGCGACGGTATCTCCCTCACGGAGACAGCCGGCCAGCCGGGCGGCTGTTGCGGTCAGCACCGCGTCCCCAACCCGGTAGCCCAACGTGTCATTGAGCTGCTTGAAGCGGTCCAGGTCCAGCACCAGCAGCGCGAGCGAGTGGTGGTCGCGCGTGGCCTGGGCCAATGCCTGCCCGAGCCGGTCGCGCAGTAAGCTGCCGTTGGGGAGCCCCGTCAGGCGATCGTAGCTCAGGAGGTCATGCAGCGCCGCCGCGGTCCGGATCCGTCCGCCACGCCCGCGAGCCTGGCCAGCACCAGCAGCAGGGGCCGGTCGCGCGCGGCCTCGACTAGCCGCACCGACATCTCCACCGGGTAACGAGTACCGTCCGCACGGCGGTGCGTGGTCCGAAACGCCAGCGAGCCGCGGCTCCGATCGAGCACCGGCGCCACCACCTGCCGAAGGGAGGAGGCCGACAGATCGGGGTTCAGGTGGAGGTAGGTCATCTCCCGCAGGCCCGCCTGGGGGTAGCCGAGGTTGCGGAGCGCGCCCGCGCTGACGTACCGGATCTGCAAGGTTACGGCGTCCAGCACATAGGTTTCGTACAGGTTGGCGCGGGCGAGCGCCTCGATGTCGGGCGGATGGATGCTCCGGATGCTCATGGATGGCGCGGCAGCAAGATCGTCAAGCGGAGCCCGCCGCCCGGATCATGCGCGGCCAAGAGACGGCCACCGCTCTGGAGGACGAGGCTGTGAGCCACCGCCAAGCCCAGACCCGTCCCGATGCCGAGTGACATCGTGGTAAAGAACGGCTCGAACAGCCGAGCCAGCGACTCGGGTGGGATGCCGTTGTGGTTCCCATGCACGACCACGGCCGCCCACGTGTCGGAAGGAGCCTCTCCGCCAGGGCCAGAGCCACCCGCGGCCGCGCCGGGGTCGGCGACCTGGATCGTGATCCGGCCTGGCCGCCCCATGCTCGCGCTCGCGAACTCGGCCAGTTCCTCGATGACGCGCTGGAGCTGTCGGGGGTCCACCCGCGCCACGGGCGTTCCCGGGCTGTAGGCGGCCACCACCTCGACTCCGGGACCGAGTCGCCCGGCCAGCGTCGGCGCGGCCTCCGCGACCAGGTGGTTCAGGCAAACCGCCTCCGGCTGCAGGGCGAGCGTGCCGCTGAAGGCGAGGAGCTGGTCGACGAGCCGCGCCGCCCGCTCACTCGCTTGGTAGATCGCAGTCAGACTGGCCCGTGATGGGTCGTCGGCTCGGGCCCAGTTCAAGAGCAGGTCGCTGTGACCCATGATGACCGTCAACAGGTTGTTGAGTTCATCCTGAAACCTGCGTGAGATGCTCGCATGAACCACGGGACCAGTGACCAGCGGCACGTGAAGACGCGATTTGGCCC
>CAZTUO010000489.1:0-2161 GCA_964616355.1 uncultured Nitrospira sp. | reverse complement strand
CCCGCATGATCCTGGAAGACCGGCGGTGAACTACTTCGATACCAGCGCCTTGATCAAGCGCTTCGTCGCCGAAAAAGGTTCTTCCCTTGTCAACAGCCTCTTGACTCGCCAAGGGGCGGGGGCGACCGCGAAAATCGCCTATGCCGAGATTTATGCGGGACTCGCCCGGAAGCGTCGCGAAGGCCATTTCTCCCAGACGCGCTATGCCTTGGTCTGCCAACAAGTCGAACTCGATTGGCCTGGTTACATAAAGGTTGAACTGCACGACGACGTCCTGGTGCTCGCCCTCGACTTGATCCAGCGCCATCCTCTCAGAGGATTCGACGCCATTCACCTTGCATCCGCCCTCAGCCTCCAAACTGGTCTCGGCGAAGAGATCACGTTTGTCGCCGCTGACGAGCGGCTGCTGCTAGCCGCGAAGGCGGAACAGCTCCGTCCGCTAAACCCAGAAAGTCAAGACTCGAACCTATCTCAAAATTATTGACAGCATGGCTGCACTTAGGTATAGATACGTTCATGCTGCGCTTGAGCGACGAACACTGGGAGCGGATCCGGGACCATTTTCCCGAGGAACACCTTCCCGAGGGTCGGCCGGGTCGCAAGCCCGTCCCCACGCGTGCGGTCCTGGAAGCGGTGTTGTGGATTCTGAACACTGGGGCCCAATGGCACATGCTGCCGCAGTGCGAGGTATGATCAAAAAGTGTGATGGTATGAAGGTGCGCGCCTCCCTCACGCAGGTGGTCCCCTGCGTTCGGGAATCAACCGCGGCCACGCCACAGGAGGGAGGCGCAGGATGCAGGATATCGCGTTTGACTCCCATACGCATGACACGCTGGCGTCCGTGGAACCGGCGACTGGAGGACCTGCGCGAGAGGCACGGATCCCCCATGCGCGGGGCGCGTTGCAGGACTGTTGGCAAGGGTGTGACCGGGGTTCCCCGGTCGCCGTGGAGACGATCGGGAGGTGGTATTGGATTGGGGAGGAGATGGAGGCGGCGGGGATGGTGCCGCAGCTGGTGCACGCGCGCAAGGCGAAGCTGATGATGGGATGTTCAACAATCCAGACAAGCTGGAGGCCCGCGGGCTGAATCGGCTCCAGCGCACGGGCCCCCTGCCGACCGTGGGTCTCCCCCCAGGGGGGGCGAGACCAGCGCGATCTGCCGCGGACGCGGAGGGTGTTGGGGCGGCAGCGGACACAGCTGAAGAATCGGATTCCCTCGGCGCTGGCCCAGTAGGCCGTGAGCGTCCCCGAGGTGAGCGATCTGTGGGGGGGCCGTGGGCAAGCCCTCCTGCGGGAGCGGCTCGCGCAGCTGCCCGTCCACACCCGCGACCCGACAGAGCGGCTGCTGGCCCACGTGGCGATCCTCAGTGAGCAGGTCGAGCAGCTGGAGGCCCGCATCCAGGCGGTGGTTGAGACGACTCGCGAGATCGAGCTGCTGATGACACGGCCTGTGGTGGGGGTCACGCTGGCGGTGGTGATCGCTCGCGAGGTGGGCTCCGTCGAGCGGTTTGCCACCGCGGAGCGCGTGGCCTCCTCTGCCGGCACGCCCCCACGAGTCCACGCCAGCGGTGGCAAGACCCGGTCGGGCCCGCTGAGGCCAGATGTGAACCAGTATCTGAAGTGGGCGTTCGTCGAAGCGGCCAACGGGGTCTGTCGGCAACGGCGACGATGGCTGGGGCGGCATGCCTGCCGGCTCGATGAGCGCGTCCGTGCCCGGAAGGGGCATCCCAAGGCAATCGGTGCGGTGGCGCGGCATTTGGCGGAAGCCACGTACTGGATCTTCAAGAAGCAGGAGGGCGACCGTGAGCCGGCGGCGCCCCAGGTTTCGTCCACGGCAGGGTAAGCGCGGCCTTTCCATGGCCCCACGGAGGTCCGCAGTGTGATTGCGACACCCTGACCGGAACAGCTTCTTGCCGCCGAGATGGCGAAGAGATGACTCCGACGAGACCGGGATCGAAGGCGAGGACGGCAACGGAGAACCCGTCAGCATAAGAAACCGGGCCCAACTATGAGTTGACAGGGCGCGTACTTTCAGAGATGGAAATAGGGAAAAGGCGGTGGCAACCTTTCGGGTGACGAACCCCCCGGGCCGAGGCCCGGCAACGAAAGGAGGCACCGCCCTGCAGAAGCAGAGCACACCCACGGGATCGCCGTCAAGCCA
>CAZTUO010000488.1:0-2162 GCA_964616355.1 uncultured Nitrospira sp. | reverse complement strand
AGTGGATGACGCAACTGTAAGGGGGCGCGCGACGCTATGGGCAAGCCCGCAAGACGCACGACGCGGCTCGGCTATTCGGAGCGGCACGCGGTCAGCGGGCTGGACGCCAAGCTGCCCCGCATCGAGACCTGGCCGAACCAGTACAAGGGCTACGAGATCACGATCGAGATCCCGGAGTACACCGCGATCTGCCCCAAGACCGGCCTGCCCGACTTCGGAACGATCCGGATCCGCTACATGCCGGACAAGGCCTGCGTGGAGCTGAAGTCGCTCAAGCTCTACATTCACGCCTACCGCAACGTCGGGATCTTCTACGAGAACGCGGTCAACCGGATCCTGCAGGATCTGGTGACCGCCTGCCGGCCGGTCTGGGCGGTCGTCACCGGCGAGTTCACCGCGCGCGGCGGCCTTCGCAGCACCATCGAGGCCAAATACCCCTGATCCATCGACCATCAACCACCCTGCACCATCTTCCGTGTCCACCTACGCGATCGGCGATATCCAGGGTTGCTGCACCGCGCTGCAGCGGCTGGTGGCCCTGATCCGGTTCGATCCGGCGCGCGACCGCCTCTGGTTCGTGGGCGACCTGGTGAACCGGGGCCGGGCGTCGCTCGCCGTCCTCCGCTTCGTCAAGGAGCTGGGACCGGCGGCTGTCACGGTCCTGGGCAACCACGAGCTGCACCTGCTGGCCGTCGCGGCCGGTGTGTACCCGCCCCGTCCGACGGATACGTTCCACGACGTGCTGGCCGCGCCGGATCGGGCTGAGCTGCTCGAGTGGCTGCGGCGACGACCGCTGCTCCATCACGAAGGAGACGTTGTCCTCGTCCATGCTGGCCTGCTGCCCCCGTGGACCGTCAGGCAGGCGGCCGACCTGGCCCGCGAGGTCGAGCAGGTGCTGCGCTCGGACGGCTATCGGAACTTTCTCCGCGACCTCGACAAGCTCGCCTCCCAGGCTGACCACGCTCCGCGGCGGTGGTCTGACGACCTCGTCGGCGTGGCACGCTGGAGCGTCGTCGCTAACGCCATGACCAAGCTGCGCGTGTGCTCGGCCGCAGGCGAGATGCGGCTCTCGCACAAGGGCCCGCCGGCGGAGGCGCCGCCGGGATTCCTCCCCTGGTTCGACGCACCCGGGCGCCAGAGCGCCGACGCGACCGTGATCTTCGGACACTGGGCGGCGCTGGGGCTGCGGATGACCAAGACGGTGCTGGCCTTGGACAGCGGGTGCGTGTACGGGCGGCAGTTGACGGCGGTCCGGCTCGACGATCGGGCGGTCTTTCAGGTCTCCTGCGCCACGGCGGACGCGGGATCGGTTGCGAGCTGAAGAGGCGGGGGGCCGAGTGGGGGAACTGCGCGGCCGTCAGTGGTAGCTCTCCGCATCTGTCGGGTATTTCCCCTGCTCGACCTCTTCGCGGTACCGACGCAGGGCCTGCAACGCCTCGGCCTTGAGACGGGCGTAGGGCTTGACGAACTTGGGCACGAACTCGTCGAAGAGCCCGAGGAGGTCGTAGAGCACCAGCACCTGCCCGTCGCAATGGGGCCCGGCGCCGATCCCAATGGTCGGGATCGTCAGCGTCTCGGTGATGCGCCGAGCCAGCTCTGCGGGGATAGCCTCCAGCACGACGGCGAAGGCACCGGCCGCTTCCAGCGCCGTGGCGTCCTCGGCCAGCACCTCGGCCTGCTCGCGGTCTTTCCCCTGCATCTTGTACCCGCCCAAGCGGTGGATTGCTTGCGGGGTCATCCCGAGATGTCCCATAACCGGGATCCCGAAGCGGGTCAGCGCGGCTACGCGGTCCACCACCGCCGCGCCGCCCTCCAGCTTGACCGCCGCGGCGCCCGCCTGAAGGAACCGCCCCGCGTTCCGCACCGCTTCCTCCACGCTGACCTGATAGGAGAGGAACGGCATGTCGGCGATCACGAGCGCGTGTTCGGCCGCCTCCGCCACCAGGCGCGTGTGGTAGAGCATTTCCTCCATCGTGACGGACAAGGTGTCCTTCTTCCCCTGCACGACCACGCCGAGCGAATCCCCGACCAAGATCGCCTCGATCCCGGCCTGCTCGACGACCCGCGCGAACAACGCGTCGTAGGCCGTCACCAGCGTCAGCTTCTTCCCGTCACGCTTGCGGCGCTGGAACTCGGGGACGGTCATCGGAGTCACCCTAGCT
>CAZTUO010000487.1:0-2165 GCA_964616355.1 uncultured Nitrospira sp. | reverse complement strand
CTCGCTGTCAACGATCGAGGTCAACGCCAGCGCCGATGCGTCGGCCGAAGGCCTGTCCCCCGCTTACGCCGGCGGCGAGGTCGCCCGCGGCGGCCGCGCCGGCATCCTCGGCGTGCAGGACTACATGGACTCGCCGTTCAATGTCTCGCGCGACCTGAACGTCGAGCAGTGGCGGCTTTCGATCACCGGTGAGGTCAAGCACAAGCTGACGCTCGGCTGGCGGGACATCCTGAACCGCGAGCCTTTCGATCAGGTCGTCACCTTGATGTGCATTGACACGCTGCCCGGCGGCGACAGCCTCGGAAACGCCCGCTGGCGCGGGATCTCGCTCAAAAAACTCCTCGAGGACGCCGGCGTCGAGGCGGAGACCGCGCGCGACGTGATCTTCCGCGCCGCCGACGGCTACGACGACAGCATCCCCTTCACCCGCGCCATGCAGGACGACGTGATGCTCGCCTACCTCATGAACGGCGAGAAGCTGCCGAAGGAGCACGGCTTCCCGCTGCGGCTCGTCGTCCCCGGCCTCTACGGGATCAAGAACGTCAAGTGGATCACAGAGATCGAGGTCTACAACGGCGACTGGAAAGGGTACTGGCAGCGGAAGGGCTGGACCGATGATGGCACCATCAAGATCTTCTCCCGCATTGACAGCCCGGGCCATTACCAGACGCTCACGGGGCCGGAGCACCTCTTCCGTGGCATTGCCTTCGGTGGCCCGCACAGCATCGCGACGGTCGAGCTGAGCTTCGACGGCGGCAAGACATGGGAGCCGGCAGAGCTGGAGCCGCCCATGTCGCCCTATTCCTGGGTCATCTGGAACTACAAGTGGCGCCCGCCCAGGAAGGGGAAGTACCAGGTGGTCGTCCGCGCCACCGACACCAAGGGCCAGTTGCAGATCGCCGATCTTGTCCGCCCGCAACCCGCCGGCGCGTCGGGCTACCACACGATCATCGCCGACGTGGAATCCACGGCTGCTGAAAACGCCCGCCACCTGCGTTCTCGCTTCGCTTAAACCCTCAACGTACCGAAAACGTACGCCTCGGGCTCGCGCTCGCTGCGGCCTTGGGGAACGGCCGTTTTGAGCAGCCTGCGGAGTCCCGCTCATCCCCATCGTCCTACCGGCGCACCATAACGCTTGACGTTACTATGTCAGAGCGTTACGATGCTCGCTCGTGATCAAGAGCTTTCGAGACAAAGAGACGACAAGAGTCTGGAGACGTGAACCGTCGCGGAAGTTCTCGGCTGATCTCCAGCGTATCGCGCTGCGCAAGCTGGTGATCTTGGACGCGGCAGAATCTTTGCCAGACCTGCGAACTTCTCCAGGGAATCGCCTGGAGAAATTGTCTGGCAGCCGGGAAGGCCAATGGAGCATTCGCATCAACGATCAGTGGCGCATCTGTTTTGACTGGAAAGACGGAGATGCTCATAAGGTCGAGATTGTTGACTATCACTGATTGCGTTGAAGATGAGGTCTTGCTATGAGGCGACAGAAGAAACTGCCACCCATCCATCCAGGGGAAGTGTTGCTTGAGGAATTTCTCAAGCCGCTGGGCATCAGCCAGTACCAACTCGCGAAAGACCTTCACGTCCCGCCACGGCGGATCAACGAGATCGTGCACGGCACTCGCGCCATCACGGCGGATACGGCTCTCCGGCTTGCCCGCTATTTCGGCACCACGGACCGATTCTGGCTGAATCTCCAAGCGCGGTATGATCTGGAGGTGGAAAAAGATCGTCTTGGCGACCGCCTAGAGAAAGAAGTTCCAATCCTGAAGCGGGCGAGCTAGGCCCGCGCACAGCCAGCGCGAAGGTCCAGAAAAGACTCCCGGTACCTTTTCTGGCTCGCAGCCGTGGCAGCCCTTGACTGGCCAGAAGGACTCCAGACGTGCATTGGGGTATCTCATACCTGTCCTGTCGCAGCGCAAGACTCATCCTAGCGATTTCTTCTCACCAACTTGCCAGGCTGAATCTGCTCGGGCTCGATGACCTCCTTCATATACAGTCCAACAGCGTCTTCGAACTTAGAGAGAAGGTCAGGCGTTACAGAGTCCCATGGATCCTTGGGGAGAAGGCCAGTGATGTCAACCGTGGAAAAATCGTCATCCCAGCTAATGAGGTATGATCAAAAAGTGTGGAAATAGGAAAAAGGCGGTGGCATCCTCTCG
>CAZTUO010000486.1:0-2175 GCA_964616355.1 uncultured Nitrospira sp. | reverse complement strand
AGCGGCCTTCGGTGGACGTGTTGACCGGGCTGATCAAGGCCAACTTCCCGGCCCGGATCGCGTTTCAGGTCTCCTCGAAGACGGACTCCCGGACGATCCTCGACGCCAATGGCGCGGAAGCCCTGCTCGGCAAGGGGGACATGCTGTACCTAGCCTCCGGGACAGGGCGGCTGACCCGCGTCCACGGCTCCTTCGTGGCGGACGAGGATGTCCACCGGGTGGTCGAGTTCGTGAAGAGGCAGGCGAGCCCCGCGTACAGCGAGGAGCTGCAGGCGGCGGTCCGGCAGGAGGAGGCGGCCGAGGCGCAGGAAAAGGACGAGATCTACGAGCAGGCCAAGGACCTGGTGATCTCCTCCGGCCAGGCCTCGGCCTCGCTGATCCAGCGGCGGCTGCGGGTCGGCTATCCGCGGGCGGCCCGGATGATCGAGCGCATGCAGGAGGAAGGCCTAGTGGGGGCGCCGGGCCGGGACGGGCGGCGGGAGGTCCTGGTGCGACGCGGACCGGTCGGCGGCGAGCCGGCCTAAGGTCATGCAAACTGTCAAAGGCCCGATGCGCAAGGGAAGATGGAAGCCCGGGGGAACCTGGTTCTGGATGCTTCCTTTCACCGTTCACCTTTCGCTGGTCGCGATGGCGGCGGCCGGCGCGGCCGACGAGATCAAAGAGGCGGTCAAGAAGCTCCAGGTGCGCTACGAGCAGACGAAGGACCTCCAGGCGGACTTTACGCAGAAGACCCGGATCGAGGGGTTCACCACGCCGATCGAGTCCAGCGGCCGGCTCTACATCAAGAGGCCGGGCCGGCTCCGATGGGACTACCTGCAGCCGAACGTCGAGGAGATCTACGTCAACCACAACGACGTGCAGATGTACGTGCCGGAGCACAAGCAGGTGCTGGTCGGCAAGCTGACGCAGATGGCGGCCTCGCAGGCGCCGCTCCAGTTGCTTCAGGGGATGGCGCGGTTGGAGGAGCAGTTCGACGTGCAGCCCACGGACGGCGCGAAGGGGGCCGGCGGGCTGCCGCTGCTGACGCTGATTCCGAAGGCGGATGTGCCCGAGTCCGTCCGGACGGTCGCGAAGATCGTGCTGGAGCTGCAGCCGAAGACCTATTTCATCAAACGCCTCTCGATCCACGAGATCAGCGGGAACGTCTCGACGTTCGAATTCACCGGCCTCAAGCCCAACAGCGGGCTCAAGAACGAGCTCTTCGAGTTCACGGTGCCGCCAGGCGTGGAGGTCGTCAAGGCGCCGGTGCTCACGCCGCCGTGAGCGAGGCCTGAAAGCTGGGGGCGAAGGGCTGAGTGCGGGAGATCGAGCGCGGCATGAGCGGATCCGACGTGACATCCGTAGGCGAGGCCGTCGAGCGGGCGATCGCGTCGCTCGACTTCGAGCGCGTGCACCGGGAGTATTGGGCGCAGAACGAGTTCGTCTTTCTGCCGCAGTTCCTGCCGCGCGCGCTCGTGGAAGCCCGCCTGGTCCCCTCGGTGGAGCGGTTGAAACCGGCGCTGAACCGCAACTACATCCCCAAGCACAAGAAGGGCGGGAGCGTCAGTTATTTTACCCTCATCGAACAAGCGCCTGTCTTCCTGGAGCTGTATCGCTCGCCGGCCTTCCGGGAGTTTCTCAGCCGGCTGGTGGGCGCGCGGCTCATGCTCTGCCCGGAGGACGATCCGCATGCCTGCGCGCTGTACTACTACACCGAGCCGGGCGACCACATCGGCTTTCACTACGACACTTCCTATTACAAGGGCGCGCGGTACACGATCTTGATGGGCTTGGTGGACCGCTCCGAGCGGTGCCGGCTCGTGTGCCAGCTTTACAAGGACGACCCGTCGCGGGAAATGCAAGAGCTCTCGCTCGCCACCGCGCCGGGGGACCTGGTGATCTTCAACGGCGACAAGCTCTGGCACGCCGTCACGCCGCTGGGGGAGGGGGAAGAACGAGTGGCCTTGACGCTGGAGTACGTGACCAGCCAGGAAATGGGGGCCGTCAAGCGGCTGTACTCGAACTTGAAGGATGCGTTCGCCTACTTCGGGCTCCGCGCCGTGTTCACGCGGCGAGCGGCCGCCCCGCCGCGCAAGGGCTCGCTCCCGCCCTCTGGCGCGGGCTGACCGCGGCCGGGCGCCTCAGGAGCCCGCGGCCGAGTCGCTCTGCACGTTCTTCTGCTTGATGAGGTGGGCG
>CAZTUO010000485.1:0-2182 GCA_964616355.1 uncultured Nitrospira sp. | reverse complement strand
GGCGCGGGGCCATGGACTGGCGGGCCGTCTGCGACCGCCTGAGCCACCCCGACGTCTGGGGCCGCTTCATCGGGGGCCTGACAGCGCCTTGCCCTCCACGGCCAGCACCACCGTCGGCTCGACGGCGGAGGAGCACGCGAGCCGCGTTGACGTCCGCGTGGGGCTCGTGCCCGCAGCCCGCGCAGCGGAAGCGATCGCCCTGCCGGCTGGCGGCATCGACCACCCCGCACGCCGGACAGGTCTGGCTGGAATAGTGGGCGGGGACCTCCACGAGCGTCCCGCCTGTCGCCTCCAGCTTGGAGCGCAGCATGTGGCAGAACATCGACCACCCGGCGCCCTGGATCTGGCGGCCGAGCCCGCCGCGCCCCATGCCAGCCACGTTCAGCTTCTCGACGATCACCACGCCGTGGCTCTGGGCGTAGCGAGACGAGAGAACGGGGAGGGCGTGGGCGCGCTGGCGGCGGATCGTTCGGTGCAGCTTCGCCACCCGGAGCTTGGCGCGGACCCAGCGTTGCGAGCCTTTCCGGCGCCGGGCCAGGACGCGCTGCGCGCGCGCCAGACGCCTCAGCGAGCGCTCGAGATGCGCGGGAACGGGGACGATCCGGCCGTCCGAGTCGGCGACGAGGTTCGCCAGGCCCCGGTCGAGCGCGACCACGGGACCCGGCCGGCACGGCGGATCCGGCACCGCGGCCTCGGTCTGGATCACCACAAACCACTGGTCGACCTCGCGCCGGATGGTGCAGCGCTTGGGCGCACCCCGGATCGGACGGTGGAACACGGCCCGGACCTCCCCGAGCGTGGGGAACACCACGCCCCGGCCCGTGACCCGGAAGGCCCGCGAGTGGGGTTCGGTGACGGCCACGGCGCCGCGGCCCTTCTTCTTCCAGCGAGGCCGGCGGGCCAGCCCCTTGAACGACCGCTGCCAGGCGGCGTCGAGGTCCACGAGGAGCTGCGCGCAGACGTTCCGCGGCACGTCGGCAAGCCACGGCGTGTCGGCCCTGAGCTCGGTCAACTGGGTGATCTGGTCGAAGGCCGTCGGCTGGCGGGCGCCGCGGCGGAGGTGGAGCAGCCGCCGTTCGTGGGCCGCGTTCCAGAGCGCCCGGAGCGCGCCTTCCCAGGCGACGAGGCGGGCCGCCTGCTCCGGCGCCGGACAGATGCGGTATCGGACTCCTCGCCGCGTCCGAAGATGCTCGGCCCGCTCGATGTCGCGCTGGATCGTCTGGGCCGAGACCTGTCCGGCTGTCCCGACGTCGAACGAGGGGGCCCCCAAGTGGCCGTGGCGGAGCACCCGGCGCAGATGGGGAAACTCGGCGAAGAGACTCCGCGCCGAGATGCCCTTGCACCACTGAACCGCCAGCGATGGGGCGATGGCCGGCGGGGCCGAGCAGAACACGTGCACGTGGTCGGGCTGGAGGTCCAGCGCCAGAATCTCAAAGCCCTTGGCCTGAGCGACCTCGCCGATCAGCCCTCGCAACCGGTCCGCGACCGCATCGGTCAGCACGCGGCGGCGGTACTTGGGAATCCAGACCGCGTGGTAGGCCGTGTGGGACACGGCGTTCCGCGTCGTCTTGAGGCCCGGCTCCATCCCACATGTCGTCTGCCACGTCGTGGGCGCTCCTCCCCTGGCCTGAAGGCCGGGGGTTCCGCGCCTGTAGAGGCTCTATGAATCGCCGTGGCCAACGGCCAGCCCCTCGCGGGCTTGAGTTGACCCCGGGGGGTCGGATACGATGGCGTCGTCGCCGCTGCTTGGTCCTCTGCATGGGAGACCCCACATGACTCGGGCCCTCAGCCTCTAGCAGGACGCGGGGGCGCCGACCGCACCAAGACGGAGGGGAAATGGCCGCAACCTTTACGCTGGAGTACTGGCGCGACGCACGTTGGTACGTCGGTCGACTCCGAGAGGTGCCTGGCGTCTTCAGCCAGGGCGAGACCCTTCAGGAGCTTGAGGAGAACATCCGTGAAGCCTACCGGCTGATGATGAAGGAGCAGCCTGTCGTGCGCCGTCGGCCGGTTCGCCGACGCCGGATTGCGATCCCGGCGTGAAGCGGAACGCGTTTCTCCGCGAGCTGAAAAAAGCTGGCTGTGTCTTCAAGCGCCCCGGCAGACGACACGACATTTATGCCAACCCTGTGGGTTCCGGAAATTCTGGCCGGTGATTTGCGGAAATTCTGGCCGGTGTCGA
>CAZTUO010000484.1:0-2183 GCA_964616355.1 uncultured Nitrospira sp. | reverse complement strand
TCCGCCCCGTAGATGGCGACGACTACGTCCACGTCGTCATGCCCATGTTCGTCCAGTGGTGAGTAATGGGGAGGGCTTCCCCTTCCATCTCGAATTGGTTGTCGCCCCGCGGAGACAGATGGGTGGCGGTGAGAGGCGAGCACAACGCCAAGCGGACGCGCGCGCTCCAAGGGCTTAGTACGCTACGAGGTTCGGGGGTCTAGCGCCCACTGCGGTTCTCTGCACGAGTGAAGCGGCCTGGGTTTGGAGCCTGCTCCTCACTTACCAACTCTGCTCCGTTGGCTTCCACCGCGCGTCATCTGAAACGGCGCCTGCCAGGACGGGATGCAGAAAGACCTTGACTCGTTGGTGCCCAGCAGACATGTCCGCGTCCAAACCTACTTCGGCCGCGATCCTTCGGTAGGCCGCGCGCCACTGCGAGGGCGGCGGAGAGAGCGAGGCTGGCAGGGGATGCGTGCTGCGGGCCTCGAACGTGGCGTGCAGTGCTCGCCAGAGGCGGCCGGCCTGGAAGCCGAAGAGCGACGACATCATCACCAGGTCGATCAGGTCCTTGACGCGCGTGCTGACACGACCGCCGGCGTAGCTTCTCGTGTAGGCGTGAACCTTCTCGGCGACATGTTGTTCGAGGGGCAGCGCGGGGACTTCCGTCGGCGGGATACCGGCAAAGCTGAGCAGCTCCGGCCCCCGAACCAGCTCTGGATCAGCGATGAGCGCCTCGCCGAAGCTAATGTCCACCGTGACATCCTCGAAGGGTCGTCCGGCGAGCTCTGCGGTGACGTGGTACCGCACCGCGGCGCCCTCCGTTGCATCGAGCTTCCTGGTGCGTTCGACAACGAAGGTGAAGTAGTCGCCGAGGTCGAGCGACTGCGCCGCGAGGAAATCGGCTGTTGCCTCCTCCTCGCTGTCCTGCCGGCCAAGGTCCATGTCCTTCGTGGTCCGGAACCCCGGCCCGAGGCGAAAGTGGAGCGCCACCGCGCCCTTTACAACCCACCGATTCGGAGCCGCGACCATCAGCCGCGCCATCAGGCGGTCGAAGACGACCAGCTTGCGGAGCCGCACCAGCGGCACGCCCGTCTGCCCCGCCATCGTAACCAGTCGCCGCTCGAGGGCCGTCCGAAATGCGCCGGCGGTCGCGTACTTCACTCCTCCACCCTGTTGAGTGCACCCGCTACCAGTGTTGCCACCCGCCCCCCGCGCTTGCTCGCGCCGCGTCGCAGTTGCACCTCGGTCGTTAGGCCTCGCTCGATGGCCTGGGTGATCGCCATTTCCACCTGTTCGGGCGCCATCCCCGCCTCAGCCGCATCCAGGATGCTGCGCGTGGCCGAGGTCAGGACAATGCCGTCGCGGACGACCCGCTCATCGGGCCGCAGCGGCCTAACACTCGTGTGCACCTTTACGCCCGGAAGCGACGGAAGGTTGCGCCGGGATCGGGGAACCGTGAGGTGCACGGCGTCCGGAATCACATCGCTGAGGCCGAGCAGGTCGAGCGCGCTCTCGTGTGAGACCACTGCAACGTCCCTCCCAACGACGAGCCAGGCAGCAAGCACGTGTTCGCGGGGGGACGACGGGTACTCTCGGAAGCGGTAGAGGCCACGCCGGACTCGGATGAAGTGACCGCTCTTGACGTGATGGGAGAGCAGCGCCCAACTGAACCCACAGGCTCGGGCCTCTTCCGCAGTGAAATAGCCGCCATGCTCCGAGGCCATCTCGAAGAGCCGGGCACGGTCAGGCCTGGAGGCGGATGGGCGCACTGGCGGTGCCGCCTTGATGTCACTCATACCTCAAATCTTATTTGATGTTCAGGAGACACGCAAGCGGGTCAAATGGCTCGAAGGGCATCCTCGGAGCGCAAGCTGGGAGCAGGGCCTGGAGGAAAGCTCGAACGCTTTTGAGGAGCTTGATCACGGTGCGCCCATTCAATATCATGCTTGGTGAAAATCATCTCTGTGAAGGTGCTCTATGCCACGTCGGACCGTCACGATCGAGGACTCCATATACACAGAGCTGCAAAAGATGAGGGCGAAGTTCATTGAGGGCGGCATAGTGGACGACATCAGCTTCACGACGGCTGTCAACTTGGTTCTGTTCGGTGGGTTCATAGCGACGGATAAGTTTTCCCAAGAGGACTGGGCCCTCGTACGCCACTTCCTGACCGAACGTGGGTCCAATTTGGAGCTCGATAG
>CAZTUO010000483.1:0-2197 GCA_964616355.1 uncultured Nitrospira sp. | reverse complement strand
TGACCCCCCGCTGGCATCCCCGGGGCTCCACGTTGGGGATGTCGGGGTCGATCTGCGGGTAGTCCACCTTCTGGAGCTCCCAGCAAAGGAGCCCGTCCTTGACGAAGACCTCCCAACTGCAGGCCATGGAGCAGTTGACGCCGTGGCTTGTGCGCACGGTGTAGTCGTACGACCAGCGACGGCGGTAGAAGTCCTCCCACGCCCGGGAATCTTTCGTGACGTTGAACCAGCGGCTTTTCACGGTTTCATCTCCACCTGTTTCCTGGCTGCCGCGAGAGAGATGGCGGTGAGTCCCCCCAACGCGAGCAGGGACACGATCAGCGTCGGGAGGTAGAAGGAAGGAAGGCCCGCCGGCCGGCCCGCCCTGCCGGCGGCGAGGCTCTCCAGGTATGCCACGACGGCTTCCACCTCACGCTCCGCGAGGCCCAGGTTGGGCATGGCCACGTTGCCCAAGGCGGCCAGCTGCTCGAGGGCGATCGGGTCACCCTCGGCAATCATTCTGTCCGGCTCTCGGATCCACCGCAGGAGCCAGGCTCGGTCTCGGCGCGTCGTGACGTCCATGAGATCCGGCCCCACGAGCTTCCCGCGGCCGACCGTGTGGCAGGCCGTGCACTTCTCTCGGAAGACAGCCTCGCCTTCCGCAGGGGATTGCGACGTCGGGGACGCCCGCGCCGAGCCCACGGTCCACCACGCCGCTACGAGCACCATCGGCAGGAGATGTCCACAGCGCCGCATCCCACCCTCCGTGGCGAAGGTCGGCTCAAAGCTCCCCGGGTCGTGCCCTCGGTGTGCAGCCGGGCCGCCCGAGTCTGCGGCGCAGGACAGTGGCGTCGGATCACGGTCCGTGTCCCCGCCGCCGGCGTACTCCGATAAGCTGATCTTCAAATCCAGAATTCGCCAACCACGATAACGACCGCGGACGGGCGTGGCAAGCCTGTAGTGGGACGAGCCTCGCCCCCGGGCGAGAACCCTCAGGAGCCACCGCTTCCGAAGGTGGCGTTGCGCATCGCGTACGCTTACGCCGCGCCGCCCGCGAAGCGCCCGATCTCTTCGAGCCCGGCGGCCCCGTTCACGTGGGAGAAGCCGCACGTCACGGGGAGGTTGGTGCTGTACCGGAAGCGCAGCATGGGCTCTGCCTCGTCGGGCACGTGGTCCGCGGCGGGCTCTCGGGGCACCGCCTCGGTGCGCACTGCCTTCTCCTCTTCGACGTCTTGCGTACTCCCGTTCCCTTCAGCCCCTGCGGCGAAACCCCACGCCGTCCCAAGAAAACGACTATCCACGAACCTCAGGTATCAGCTACACGCGACTTAGGAGAGCCCCTTGTTTCCCCGGGACCGCCTTTCTCAGGCCCGTCTCGCGTTATGAACCGTCTCACAATACCTTCGACCTTTCGTCATGCCGGACTCGATGCGGCACCCAGAAATAGACTGGATTCCGGGTTTCCGCCGGAATTCCGGACTACTGGACAATTTCGAGACGGTTAATAAGGTCATCGTCCTGTTCACCCGCAAGCTACTCGCGCTTGCATTCCTCCAGGGGGACCGTACGCTGGTCCGAGAAACATGGTCAATCGTGTCGGCCCATGGCGGTCGCCTTCGGTCGGCCTAGCGGGCTCCTTCAGCGGCGGCGCGCCGCGCCGTCCGCTGTAGCCGATTGGTGGACGGCTCCTGGAAGTTGTACCGTGTCTTCCCTGCGGGCTGGTCCTTCCAGAACGCGCTCACTGCCTGCTTTACTCGGATCATCTCGCGGTGAAAGCGATCAGGCTCCTCGAAGAACGGGAAATGTGCCGAATGTTCGAACCATACGAGTTTTTTGAGGGGCGCATCGAGCCGTTCCAAGTACTGCGCGGCCAGCTCGGACGGGGTGTTGAGGTCGTGGCGTCCGAGGAAGAAGAACACGGGGACGGCGACCCCGGCAATCTCGCCTTCCAAGGGTTTGGGGACGACATCGTACTTCATCTTCCTTGCCACGAGATCGGCTCCTTTCTTCACGTTCAGTGCGTCTCGCAGCGTGTACTCCGGAGCCAGCAGTCCCGTCTTGAGAATCGGCCAAAAGCTCCGAGCGTGGTACAACTGTCCCCCAAAGCGGAACAAATCATCCTCGCCGATTTCCAAGCCCGGCCTCGAAAGGCGGGCGCGCACTTCGGGGTCACCGGTTTCCTCAGCTACCCGAGCCAGCCACTCCCTTCGCAACGCCT
>CAZTUO010000482.1:1115-2203 GCA_964616355.1 uncultured Nitrospira sp. | reverse complement strand
ACCGATTGTCAAAGACCACGGAGAGGTTCTCAAAAACGCTCCTCTGGCGCTGCTCTCTTCGCCAGGATCACCCCGTCAGCAGCCACGAGATCGATAGGGGGCGAGCCCAACACGCGAACTTCCAGCCCGCCGGGAACCCCGCGGCTTTGCCAGACCATGACCACAGACGCTCCCTCCTCACCGACGAACCAGGACTCCAGCACACCCCAAACCCTTTCCCGGACCGCCACGGAAAAATCGGGTGCCACATAGACCCCAGGCGCAATCTCCAACATGGACGAGGCCAAGAATCCCCGGGTTCTCGGGGAGGCGTTACGGGTTACCACCACCGTCGCTGACACCTAAGAGTTCCTTTATCCGATCGATCATTGCCGGAATAAGCCGCCGACTCTTGAACAGGGCCGCGGCCTCATATCGGATCTCTCGCTCAAGTGACAATCGGGGGTCGTCCTTGACCTTCGCAACCACTGAGAACGCAAGAGGTAGAGTAACCTCGACCCGCCAAAGGTCAGCGATGTCCAGAGTAAAGGCGTTGCTTGATTGCTCGTGGATAAACCCGAGAGGCGGCAAAGCCCCAACCGCGGCCACCGCAATGTCGGCGGCCGCCTCCACAAACGTTGCCGCATGGTTCACGGCTTGATTGAGCGCGTCATTGGTTTCTGGATACTGGCGGTCATAGCGACGGCTTTGCCAGTGGAGGCCGTATTTCGCGGCGAGCAGGCGGTACGCTTCCCGGAGCCGTGCACCCTCCAGCCCGCGAAGGGCGGCCACGTCGGTATGGGGGATGATCTGGCCAAAGCGAAGAGCGTACATCCTGCGAGCAATCTCACCTCTGGTTTCGGCGCTTGCCCATAGGCGGGCGTGGGCGCGGGCAACCTCCGACCTCCCCTGGCCCAGAGGAGGCGCGGTGTAGAATTTCACCCCGCCATCGCCGACAGCAGCCAGGAGCGTTCCATGGCGGGCGAGGATGCGCAGGGCGTCGTGAGTGACTGAGGTTCCTGGTGCTAAAAGGATCATGGAAACGGTTTGGTAGGGAATAGCGTAATCGCCAGGATCCAGCTCGTCGCTTCCAGCGGCAAGGAAGCGCA
>CAZTUO010000482.1:0-1105 GCA_964616355.1 uncultured Nitrospira sp. | reverse complement strand
CCATCCTCGACGTAAAGGTTGCCCCGCGAAAGCCACAGTAAGCCGTGGCGGTCACCGTGCGGGATGCGCGCCTCGGCTAGGCCTAGCCGTCCAGGAAAAAGAGTGCTGCGAGTCATGAGGGCGGTCGCAAGAGGATCATGCCATAACCAAATGCCCGATGACGGCCGAGACCCCGCTCAAGCAGGTGGCTGAAGGCTTCGGGCTCGCCTACGCGCAAATCGCCTCGCAGAACTACCCGCAGCCGGAGCAAGCTCGCTCGCTGCCGGCCGCCGGCGACACCCCGGGGTTGCCGGAGCAAACGCGCCAGATGAAATCCAGCGACGGTAACACTCAAGACCGTGGCTGCACAGTTCCCTTCCAACCGCTCGCTGGCCCAGCGGCAGTAAACCGCCTCACGCGTGAGAACGTCTCCGCCCATACCCGACCCATCCAAGTGGAGTAAAAAAACATCCTTCTCTCTACCGGTCCGCGCTTGCCGGCCTACCGGACAGGCGAGGACCTCGAACCCCAAGCGCTGCCCTGAGGCGAACGTCGGCATGAGCTTGCTGGCTATATCTTCAGAGGCGCACACCGCGGCAGCCTCGGGCGGTGCGAAAGCCCGCAGGTATTCGCACAAGCCCTCAGCAGGGACGCGGGAGTAGCCGAGGATGCGCGGGGGTCTCCCGGCCTTCCGCTCGGAGAAAAACAGGCGCCAGGGCTTCGGAGCGAGCTTCCCAAAGGCGGCCCCAAGCCAAGCATGGACACCGTATCCGAGTTCCTCGTCGTGCAGCAGGCCGTGCGCCTGGAGGAACCGCATGAGCCGCGCCGGGTCGAGGCGCAGTTCGATTAAGTGAAGTGCCACTTCAACCTCCGATAAAGCCTTCGGCACGCTCGCGCGAGCCCGCTGGGACTTGGTTCGCCCAGTCACGCAGGTCAAACACGCGGCGCACCTCGCGCGTCTCCTGCGCGGCGATCTCCGCAGGCCAACAGGCCTCGCAGGGCTTTCCTGCGGTCTTCTGGCCGACGCGGTTCCAAACAGGGATGGATTTCAAAATCGCTAGGAGGTCTCCGCCTTCGACCAGGGGTTGATCCGGGTCCAGAAGTGGCCTGGCCGGCAGGCAGCTTT
>CAZTUO010000481.1:0-2207 GCA_964616355.1 uncultured Nitrospira sp. | reverse complement strand
CTACACGTTCGGCGAGCCGCCGACGACGATTCCGCGGGCCTACCTGGGCGATCCGGTCAAGTGGCGGATCGTGCACGGCGGGTCCGAGGTCTTCCACTCCCACCACCCGCACGGCGGCTCGATCCGCTGGCCGCGGAGCCCGCGGGCGGTGGATCAGGAGCTCTGGGCGACGGCCAAGGACGCGCCGGTGAAGTACCCGGTGGTCCGGACCAAGACGGACCGCGTGGACGTGGAAGTGATCGGGCCCTCCGAGGCGCTGGATCTCGAGAACGAGTGCGGGTCCGGGCTCTGCCAGCAGCTCGCCGGCGACTTCCTGTTCCACTGCCACGTCGCGCACCACTACGTCGCGGGCATGTGGGGCTACGGCCGGACCTACAACACCCTCCAGGTCGGCCCGTACCACACGGACACGATGCCGGACCTCCGCGAGCTGCCGGACCGGGCGGGCCGCATGAAGCCCGGCGTGCCCTCCGACCAGCTCGTCGGCAAGACGGTGGACTGGTTCGGGCGGACCTTCAAGATCGTGGACCGGACCCAGAAGACCGACTGGAAGAACAACATCGTCAACATCAAGGACTGGGTCGAGATGCAGCTGCCCACGATGGGCAAGCCGGGGCACAAGGACGACGAGCGGGGCCAGATCCTGGCTTACGACGCGACCGTGTGGGACTGGAAGTGGGACGGCAACCGGGCCCTCGGTGAGCGCGAGAGCACGACGCCGAACCCGAAGTATCCCGCCGCCGCCAAGTGGGACGACCGGACCCGGCCGACCATCCTCTTCGACCCCAAGACCGGCAAGGTGTCCTTCCCGCTGCTCAAGCCGCATTTCGGCAAGCGGGTGATGTTCCCCCCGAACCACAACGGGGCGCCGTGGCTCGAGCAGATTCACCAGGACTACGAGCACGGCGGGGAGCGGACGGCGGAACCCGCCGCGCCGGGCGAGCAGGGCCGCTGGAGCCTCTGCCCGGACAACGCGAACCGGAAGTTCTACAACCTGCATTTCATCCGCCTGCCCATCACGCTGGCGAAGAAGCAGGGGAACGAGCCGGCCATCACGGATAAGGACGGGCTGATCTACGTTCTCCACGAGGAGGAGCGGGCGATCCGGGCCAACGACGATCTGAAGTACCCGGCCGTCATCCGCGCCAACGTGTACGACTGCGTGGATGTGCTGCTGACCAGCGAGTGGGATGACGACGACTACACGAACTTCCAGTCGTCGAAGATCAACATCCATCCGCATTTCATGCAGTTCGACAACCAGGCGTCGGACGGCGTGATCACCGGCCTGTCCTACGAGCAGTCCATGCGGCCCTTTACGATGCTCGAGAAGAAGGGCAAGCATGGGCTGCCGGCGCCGATGAACACCGTGCTGACCGAGGCGGCGAAGAAGGGCGCCAAGGCCATCACCGTCAAGAACGCGGCGCAGTACCACGTGAACACCGAGCTGCTGGTGGGTGCGGATTGCCTGCAGCCGAGCAAGGATACCGGCTCGGCGATCCCGCGGGACGTGAGCTGCTCGGAGGTCGCGCGAATCAAGGAGATCAGGGGCCACACGATCACGTTCTACCAGCCCTTGAAATATGATCATCCGAAGAACGACATCGCCACGGTGGAATTCGTCCGATACCGCTGGTGGGTGGATTCCGACCTCGGCACGGTGTTCTGGCACGACCACGCCTTCGGCGCCACGACCTGGCCGCACGGCGGGTTCGGCGTCGTGATCATCGAGCCCTACGGCTCGACCTACCACGACCCCAAGACGGGCAAGCTCCTCTACAGCGGCCCGGTCGCCGACATCCACACGACCGAGCCGATCGGTTACGGCGTGAACGGCAGCTTCCGCGAGCTGATGGTGTCCATCCACGACACGGTGCCGCATACCGTGAACATCGTGGAGGCAGGGAATCCGCCGGGCCAGCCGGTCGAGGTGGCCCTGGAGGCGGGCAAGACGGTGTCGTTCGCGATGCCGGAAAAGATCCTCAAGTCGCCCAACCCCTACCTCAACGGCGGGACGCACACGACGGGGAGCGGCTTCAACTTCCGCGCCGAACCCCTTGCGCAGCGGCTGATCAATAATCCGGACGCCTCGAAGGTGTTCAGCAGCGCCGTCCACGGCGACCCGGATACGCCGATGCTGCGCGCGTATGTCGGGGACACGGTGGTGTTCCGGCTGCTGCACCAGCTCATGAACGAGTCGCACGTCT
>CAZTUO010000480.1:0-2209 GCA_964616355.1 uncultured Nitrospira sp. | reverse complement strand
GCTTCAACGGGCGGTCTAGCGCCACCACGTTGAACGTCTTCACCGGCGCATCGGCCGGACAGACCGACGACGGTACCGGCGGGATCTCAGCCGGCTTCGTCCCGGTCGGCAACGGCTGCAGGTCCGGGACGCGCTTGTCGAGGACCCGCAGGATCCCCCAGCCGCCCTCGGCAAAGTGCGAGGAGCGGCCGTTGAAGTGGATGTAGTCGCCCGGCATGCCCTGGAAGCCGCCCGCCTTGGTCACCAGGTCGTACCGCTCAGCGATCCCGACGTGGATCGAGTACTTCCGGTTCGCGTCCCCCGCGAACCGCTCCGTCAGGAACGTATGCCCGGCGAGTGTCCAGACGTGCGACTCGTTCATGAGCTGGTGCAGCAGCCGGAACACCACCGTGTCCCCCACGTAGGCCCGCAGCAGCGGGGTGTCGGGGTCCCCGTGGATCGCGCTGTTGAAGAGTTGCGAGGGGTCCGGGTTGTTGGCCAGCCGCCGCGCGAATGGCTCGGCGCGGAAGTTCAACCCGCTTCCCGTTGTGTGCGTCCCCCCGTTGAGGTAGGGGTTGGGCGCGTTCAGGATCTTCTCCGGCATCTGGAAGGACACAGTCTTTCCGGCCTCCAGAGCCACCTCGACCGGCTGGCCCGGCGGATTGCCCGCCTGAATCAGGTTCACCGTGTGCGGGACCGTGTCGTGAATCGAGACCATCAGCTCGCGGAAGCTGCCGTTGACGCCGTAGCCGATCGGCTCGGTGCTGTGAATATCCGCGATCGGGCCGCTCCAGACCAGCTTGCCGTTCTTAGGATCGTGGTAGGTGGAGCCGTAGGGCTCGACGATCGTCACGCCGAACCCGCCGTGCGGCCAGGTCGTCGCCCCGAAGGCATGGTCGTGCCAGAACACCGTGCCGTAGTCCGCATCCACCCACCAGCGGTACCGCACGAACTCCGGCGTGACGATGTCACCCTTGGGGTGATCGTACCGCAGCGGCTTGACGAACGTGATCGTGTCGCCCTTGATCTCCTTGATGCGCGCCACCTCCGAGCAGCTCACGTCCCGCTGCAGCGAGGTGGAGGTGTCTTTGCTCGGCCTCAAGCAATCCGCCCCGACCAGCAGTTCGGTGTTCTCATGGTACCGCGTCGCGCCGTCGGCCATCTTGATCTTGATGGACCGGGCGCCCGCCTTCACCGCCTCCGTCAGCTTGGCGTTCATCGGCACCGGCAGCCCATGCTTGTGCTTCTTCTCCATCATGGTGAAGGGCCGTGTGGACATCTCCCATTCGAACGCCGAGATGACGCCGTCGGAGTTGCTCGTGTCGAACTGGAAGAAGTGGGGATGGATGTTGATCTTCGACGCCTGGAAGTTGGTGAAGTCGTCGTCGTCCCACTCGCTGGTCAGGATCACGTCCACGCAGTCGTAAACGTTGGCCCGGAGCACCAGCGGGTACTTCAGGTCCTCATTGGTCCGGACCTGGCGCTCCTCCTCGTGCAGGACGTAGATCAAGCCGTCCTTGTCCACGATGGCCGGCTCTTTCCCCTGCTGCTTGGAGAGGGTGATCGGCAGCCGGATAAAGTGGATGTTGTAGAACTTCGTGTTGGCGTTGTCCGGACAGAGGCTCCAGCGGCCGTTCTCGCCGGGCTTGGCCGGCTCGCTCGTCCGCTCGCCATTCTCGTCCTGATGGATCGGCTCCAGCCACGGCGCGCCGCTATGGTTGGCCGAGAACGGCACGCGTTTCCCGAAGTGGGGCTTCAGCACCGGCCAGGACACCTTCCCCGTGATCGGATCGAACAGGATCGGCGGCCGGGTGCTGTCGTCCCACTTGTCGGCGGCGGGGTACTTGGGATACTTGGCCGTGCTCTCCCGCTCGCCCTTGGCGACGTTGCCGTCCCACTTCCAATCCCACACGGTCGCGTCGTAGGCCATGATCTGGCCCTTCTCGTCGTCCGTGTGGCCCGGCTTGCCCTGCGCCGGCAGGAACATCTCGACCCAGTCCTTGATGTTCACGATCGCGGGATCGGCCTTCCAGTTGGTCTTCTGGCTCTTGTCCACGATCTTGAACCGCTTGCCGAACCAGTCCACCGTCGTCCCGATCAGCTTGTCCGAGGTCACGCCGGGCTTGATGCGGCCGACCCGATCCGGCAGCTCCCGCAGGTCCGGCATGGTGTCCGTATGGTACGGGCCGACCTGGAGGGTGTTGTACACCCGGCCATAGCCCCACATACC
>CAZTUO010000479.1:0-2212 GCA_964616355.1 uncultured Nitrospira sp. | reverse complement strand
TGTGAGGCTCCCTTCTCCACGGCTAAGAACTGCAAGAACTGGCCGACGCTGTCATCCATCTCCTGGACTGCCCTCCCGACGGATCTGGATAACCCACGCCACCAGAGCGTCGCCATCATACCACGCTCACGGCTTCTGTCTAGCGATTCCATAACAAATCCTGGCCAGACGATCGGGGTCCCGTTACAGGCCGAACCCTGCCGTTTCCCGCACCGACGCGGTACGCACGCGGCCCGGCACCGGCGGCAGGGCGAGTCGCTAGGTGGAGGCGTCGTCAGGTGGGGAGGACGGACGGTGGAGGTGGGTTTAGGGCAGATGCGACGAACACGACTCGGGCCTGCTACCTCTCGCTGCCGCGTCTGGCAGGCGAGAGGTAGCAGGCCCAACAGGGGTAACACCGGCGTACTGGTCCACCGCGCCATGGCGGGAAACTATGGAGCAGACGGTGCGGCTGTCCCCTACGTCCGCTGGACCATGCGCGCCAGCTCGTCCGCCGTCGCCGGGAAAGGCTGCCCCTGCTGCCGGAGGCGCTCGCAATCAGCGCGCATCGCCCGCGCCTCTGCAGCGGTGATGCGCTTTGCCTCGCCAGGGCCTTGCTCCTCGCGCTGGAGCCAGTCGATCAGGTCGTCCCAGCTTGTCGGATTGACGTAGCGGTAGACCGCCTCCACATCCGACACGTCATAGCCCCTCATCCTTGCCTGCTCGGCCATGGCAGTTACCTCCTGTGCTCCCTCCAGCGTGTCCGATTGGCACGTGGTTGTTCCTCGGTCACCTGTTCCGTCGCCATCCCAACCGTTATATTGCCGGTCACACGACGATCGTGCGTGACTCCGGCCTACACCCTGCCACCCATGGCCTCGACGCGGCCGCGGCGCTCGATGGCCTTGTTCAAGGCGTCGATCAACTGATCCTTGGTATAGGTGCCCTCCGGAATCTCCTTGAAGAAGACTTCCTCGTCGGGCGCGAAGGCTGCCCGGTGGGCTTCCTCGACGATCTCCTCTTTGGTGTGTCGGTCACGCTGCTGGTACAGTCCGTTGATGAATGCTCTAAACTTATCGCGCGCCGTCATGGCATGACCTCCTTGCCTCTTCTCGCGTCGTTGGATCGTCGCATCAGCGGGGAGGCTACCACTCGCGGCTACCAGCGTCCGCTTCCGCCGACGCCGCGCGGCGTCGGCACTGGGTGGCGAGGTAGGTTTGCAGGTGAGGGGCGCCGGTGCGGAGGAGCCAGGACAGCCCCCAAAGGTTCGGAACAGGCCCTGGCGGGATGGGGACACGGTACATTGCCATTGTAAGGGCCGCCCCGTTTCCACAGCTACCGTCGCGACACGCAGGACAGCGACGCAGACTCCCTGACGGCCCTTCACCACGGTTTAGCGGCCCACAGCCCACCCTGCGGATGCAATTTCATCACATATCGCTCGTATAAGAGCGACACGGCGGTCACGAATCCTAGAGGGCCGCACTCAGGGCCCAGCCCTGCGATGCGCAGCAGCGGAGCGGGAGACCCCGTCGTGTCCCGAGCGGAGCCACAGACATGCTCTACCCCTACTGCGGGCCTGCTGGTGTCGGGCACCGGCGGGCTTGACAACGAAACAAATGTTCTATATGCTCGGAGCAACGGAGAAGCCGCAGTGGAGCCAAGGAGCGTAAGGGGATGAGTGACAAGCAGTTCGATCCGACCAAGTACCTGCGCAAGCTGGGGAAGGGCGACTACCTGGAGGTCAAGTGGCGGCTGCTCTGGCTGCGCACGGAGCACCCGGACGCGGTGATCGAGACGGAGTTGGTGCACTGGGAGAAGGATCCGCCCATGGCGGTGTTCAAAGCGAAGGTCACCATCCCCGGGGGCGGCTCGGCCACCGGCTGGGGCCAGGAGGAGCTGAAGGACTTCGGCGATTACCTGGAGAAGGCGGAGACCAAGGCGCTCGGCCGCGCCCTGGCGGCGCTGGGCTACGGTACGCAGTTCACCGAGGACTTTGACTTCGCCGACGGCGATCCCATGCGCGTGGTTGACAGCCCGGTGGATCGCAGCGTCACCCGCGGTGGCGGGGCGCGCAACGGCGGCGCCGCCGGTGGAGAGCAGAAGACGGGGGTAGTGACGCTCACCGGCGGGCAAGCCAGCGGTCGCCCCGAGCAGCGCCCGGTCCTGCCGGCCACGGAGCCGCAGATCAAGGCCATTTACGCCATCGCCCGCGGTGCCCAGGCCATGGACG
>CAZTUO010000478.1:0-2213 GCA_964616355.1 uncultured Nitrospira sp. | reverse complement strand
TTGGCGATCCGCTCCCGGATAGTTTGCGCCAACGCTTTCCCGTCAATCAGTCGAGCAGTCACAGCCCCCTCCATCCCGAGTGCGACGCCCCTCGTAAAGACCTGGACAATAGCAGGGGCTCCGAAGGGCAGTCAAGCGCGGCCGAGACAAGCCAGACGGGCAGCGGGAGGAAGGAGCCGCCGGCTGCGCAAGGGAGGAAACCGGCTGCCCATCCGTCAGGAAGAGGGATGGTCCCTGGTGAGCTTGTAGAGCCGCCGCATGCATTCCGGGCAGATGCCGTGCGTAAACTCCGCGGCGGTGCGTTCCCTGATGTAGATCTCCGGCTGCTGCCAGGCTCCCTGCTCGTTGCGCATCTTCTTGCAGGAGGCGCAAATCGGAATGAGCCCGCACAGGCTGCGTGGAGGCGCCGACGACTCGGCGGCGCGGCTGTCCGTCCGTTCAGGACCCTCCGCGCGAGTGGCGTCACCGCTCAGCTCATGGAGGAGATAGACCGTCCCAGCCGCCCGCTCCTGTTCATCCGTGATCGTGGCAGGCGTCACGGTCAGACGCCTGCGGCGTCCGTCCTTCGCGACCATCTCCACGGTGCCGACCGGCTCCACCGCGACGCGCAGGATCTCGACGAGCGGCCGGCCCAGAGCTTCCTCCTGCGTGCATTCGATCAGCACCTCCGCCGCACGATTGGCGAAGCGAAGCCGCCCGGCCTGGTCGGTGGCGATCACCGCCTCCCGAAGGCTGCGCAGGGCGGCGCCAAACCATTCGGCCTGGATCCGCTCCTGACGGTCGTGCACGTGCTTGTAGAGCGCCATCGAGATCGTGACTTGCAGCTCCCGGTCGTTGAAGGGCTTGAGCAGGTACCCAGAAGGACAGGTCAGCTTGGCCCGCTCCAGCGTGGACTCATCCGCATATCCGGTCAGAAAGACGACTGGGATGTCGAAGCGGGCGCGAATGACCGCGGCAGCTTCCAACCCATCCACCCGGCCTTTCAAGACGATGTCCATGAGGACCAAATCCGGCTGCGTGAGCGGAATCTTGTTCAGCGCCTCCTCCCCAGAGGACGCGACCGCCGCCACCGCGTAGCCCGCGCTGTGCAGGCTGTCCTCGATGTCCCTGGCGATGATGGGTTCGTCCTCGACCACCAGGATGTGTTCCATGAGGGGCCCCCGGCGTGCGCCCCTGTCAAACAGGACCGCCACGCGCCGCGCTCGTGCGCCTGCTCTATGAGAACTCGACCTGCTCCCATCTGGTAAGCAAATTCTGTGCTGCTTGGGGGCGAGCCATGATTGCCTACCGGAGGCTACGGCCGATCCGGTGGAACAGAGCATCATGACTGGGCTCTGGCCCATCTCCTCGGCAGAGTCCGCGGCGACTCCTTCCTCCCCCTGAAAGTGGGGGAACCCCTTACCTTTTTGCATAGGCCGTGCAGTTTTTGGTCGAGTCTGCCGCGGATTGCCTCGCCGCCGACCAGCCCGGACGAATGCTCGCTTCCGCGCACCGCGGCCGGCAGCCGGGCTTTGTCCGACGGACTCTCCGCACGCTCGTGCCACACAGACGCCCGAGCGGTTTCCTTGACAGGTCCTCACAGGGTCCTTTACCATGCCGAGCAAATGCACCGGTTTGCCCAATGCTGGCGCTACCGCGCCCCTGGCTCCATCCAGCGGTCCTTCCAGACTGAGCCAGCCCTCTCCAGCCTCGCCGCGGCGACACCCACAGCCGTCCCGGAGCCACGGGTCCCCGTCAGGATCGTCCTCTGCGCCGGTTTGCTCCTGGCCTGGCCGACTCTCGCCGAGGCCCTTCAGGTCACCGGGCTCCACAACCCCCAGAGCTTCGTCCCGGACCCCGCAACGGGACAGTATTTCATTTCCAACATGGACCGCAGGAACGACGGCACCTCTTCATCCGGCTTCATCACGAAGCTTGACCGGGACGGCAAGATCCTCAAGCTGCATTTCATCCAGAACGGCGACGGCAAGGCCGTGCTGCGCGCGCCGAAAGGGATGGCGGTCGCACAGAACGTCCTCTACGTCGCGGATGTGGACACCCTGCGCGGGTTCGACACGAAGTCTGGCCGGCCCGTCGTGGAGGTCCGAATCGGTCGGGACGGCGCTGCCGACCTCACCGACGTCGCCTACGACCCAGGCCGGAACCTCCTCTACGTATCCGACACGAGGGCGGACACCATCTATCGGGTCGACCCGGCGAACTCGCATGCGGTG
>CAZTUO010000477.1:918-2242 GCA_964616355.1 uncultured Nitrospira sp. | reverse complement strand
CTCGGGTATCTGGGACTGGGACCCGGGGGCCCGCTGCTGTTCCAGTTCTGCTCGGACCGCTATGAGCGCGGCGGTCTGATCGTGACGACCAACCTGGAGTTCAGCCGCTGGGGGGAGGTGTTCGGCGATGCGACGCTGGCGGCCGCACTGCTGGACCGCCTGACGCACCGGTCCCACGTGTTGCTGTTCGAGGGCGAATCCTACCGGTTCCGAGAAAGCCGCCGGCGCCAGGAGGCCCTGCAGGCAGCGGCGGCCCGTCCCCCTACGGGGGACGGGGGTCAGGAGGAGATCCAGCCAAGATCCCCGAACTGACCGGTGGTCAACTTTTCGACCATCACCCTGGTCAACTTTTCGGCTGGCACGCACAGCGCACCCGACAGGATGCGCGGAACGTCGACGCCTCATGGGCGCGAGCTCCTCACCCCCGCGTCCGCTCCAGTCATCTCAACAGCCTGAGCAGCGCCGCCCATTCCGGAAGAACATCGAGCGCCTTGGCCGGATGGTTGATAACCCAATCCCGCAAGCGGGCCCGAAAGGTCCCTGGGCTCTCGACACCGATCTGCTGAAGCCAGGGCTTCAGGCCGGAAAGCAAGTCCTTGCCCGAGAACCAGACAAGCACCTTTGACTCGTCGTCCACCAGGCCGTCAGTGAACACGGCCACCTTCTCTAGGAACGAACCATCCACCCTTTCGGGCTCCAGAGCAGCCTTCACCCGGTCGAAGAATGCCCCGACATGTTCGCGGAGCCATTGTCGATACCCATCGACGTCCCCAGCGAACTCTGGCAACTCCAGCTCATTCAGAGCCTCCGGACTGGTCGTGAGTTCGTAGTGCGGGGGAAGCGCCTTTCGCGCCAGTCCTATTGCCCACCGCGCGGCCTGGTACGGAGCCACGGCCCGCGCGACAGACTTGAGGGCAGCCACATATGCATGCATCTCCATTTCTGGAATGGCTCGAACGACAACCGCCGGATCCAGGAGGTAGTTCTCGATCTCGTGGCGAGCCCAACACCAACCCCAGCTATCAAGCCGCACAGGCGATGCTCCGCTGCCTGAGGGCTCAAAGTCGAAGTCCCGATCGCGGAGATACTGAACCTGTTCCCCGGTTCGTTCTTGTTCCTCTCGTGCAATGGCCCTGAGCGCGTGCTTCGGTCCTCGCGGCTCGACCAGCGGCGTCCCCCGACACACCGCCGCAAGGACGGCCGCGTCCAGTCGACCTTCGACCAGCAGCCGGGTCACAGGCACAGCCGGCCACCTCGAAGTCGGAACTTCAACTCCTCCGGCACGATGTCGTCCAGGTACTTCGAGTGACTGGTGACGATGAAC
>CAZTUO010000477.1:0-908 GCA_964616355.1 uncultured Nitrospira sp. | reverse complement strand
GGCAATCCGGCGCCAGCTCAGTAAGGGATGCCCACAGGGCCTGCTGCTCCGGCGGGTGCAAGTGGAGCTCCAGCTCGTCCAACAGCACCACCGATCGAGCGATTTCAAGACGCGTGATCTCATAGGCCAGGGGAAAGACGCCCTGCTCGCCCGACGACATCTCCGCGATGTCGTATGCAACCGGGCAGCCCTCCCGCTCCACGAGGACGAAATAGTCCGTTGGGCGTGGGTTCTCGACACCTTCGCGAGGTTCAGTGCCGACGAACCGAAACCCAGGGAAAACGGTGGCCATCTTCTGCTCCAGCGGCACGATGTAATCCCGCACCGTGGATCTCCCGTTGCGCTGCTTGGACAAATGGTGGCTCCACCATCCTACGAGGTAACCCCGGAGCTGTTCCACCCCAGCCGTCCATCCGTCACGGGTTGCCCCTGCCTCGTGGGATGCAGCAACACCGAGATTCCGGAACTGGTCGAACCAGAACACGTCCCCTACTTGGGCGAACTTGTCGCGAAGCTCCGGTCGGACGCCCAAGACTCGCCTGAGGTAGTACCGCCCCAGGAACTGCATCCTGGCGGCTGCCCCCTGCGGGGATGTGACCTCCCCGCGGTCATACACCAGGGTCACGGTTTTGTAGCTGCCCGGGTTGACCCATTTGACCGTCTCCTCGGCAGGCAGGAGTCGGCGGCAGATGTCGCATAGCTCTTGCGTTACTCTTATCTCATCGTCATCAAACTCCACTTCGAGCTCGATCCGCGTCTGACCCAGAGAGCCCATGCGCTCCGCGATGAACCCATACAATGGGAACTCCTCGGGCGACCGCACGCGCCGCGTGGCCATGCCAAGGACGAGCCCGATGGCCTGGAGAAGCGTAGTCTTCCCGGAGCCGTTGTCACCCAAAATCAGGATC
>CAZTUO010000476.1:0-2243 GCA_964616355.1 uncultured Nitrospira sp. | reverse complement strand
CCCAGTCGGTCATCTCCACCTGGCTGCGGGGCAGGCTGATGACGGCGGCCCCGTGCGTTACGCCCGTCGTGGCCACCGTCAGGTTCTGGATGAAGGCGTGGAACGGCTCCGCCATGCCCCGATGGCGGTTCAGGAAGTTCAGCACCTCGTCGAACAAGAGCAACACCGGACCGCCTGCCGCCCGGAACACACGGGCCAGCGACTCGGTTCCCGGCGGCGTGGTCCGGGCCGCCGCCCCCAATTCACGCACGCCTGCGTCTCCGGCCAATTGCCGGGCAAGGTCGATCCAGGGCGTCTCCCGCCCCTCCTGCGGATCCCAGGCGTTCCCCACGAACACACCCACCCGCGCCTTGGGCACCGCGGAAAGCCCCGCCGCCTCGAGCAACTCCGGCACGCCGCTGTACTGGGCCGCCCGCGGGCCGCAGGTGGCCAAGTGATACAGCGCCGCCAGCGTGTGGGTCTTGCCGCCGCCGAACTGGGTGATAAGCGTCATCACCGGCGCCGTGTTGGCCGTCTCGCCGGAAAGCCGCCGCAGCACCATCCCCGCGTGGTCCCGGAGGGCCCGGGTGAAACAGGTGCGGGCGAAGAATTGCTCCGGCTCCCGGTAGTCCTCCGGCGCCGTTCCGGCAATCACCTGCTCCAGATGGATGGCGAACTCGTCCGGGTTGAACGAGCGCCCCTCGCGGACCTCTTTGCGCGGCGTCGCCACTTTGTACCAGGGTTCCATGCGTTGCTCCTATCGTCGAATCCGGATACGCCCGCGCGTGACCGTGACGATCACAGCTCCGGTCAATTCGGCCGCATGATGCTCCAGCAGTTCAGCCATGCCATTGACCTGTTCATCGACGGTCAACTCGACCAGACGAACGATGGGGCCGTGCGGCAATCGGCGAACGAATGCGAGTTCACCGAAGTCCTTGTCCTCGGTCACGAGGACCCGCTCGTCCTGAAACGCCAGAGACAGGAGCCGTTCGTCGCTAGCCTTGAGATCAATAGTGATCGCAGACAATACGTCGTGTCCCTGCCCGGCGAGAAAGGCCTGAAGTGAACGCGATGACACACAGACATCAAGCAAGAACTTCATGACGCCTGGGCCCTCGCGATCCGCTCTTGGACTTGCTCACCCGAGAGCGACCGGTGAGCGTAGGCCAGGCACGCCTGAATGTCGGCCGCTTCCAGGAACGGATACTCTTGCAGCAGTCGTTCCGGGCTATCTCCGGCTGCCAGCATTCCCAGAACGTGTTCCACGGCGATCCGCATTCCGCGGATGATCGGCTTGCCGCCGAAGATCGCCGGGTCTACTGTGATGCGTTGCAGCAGTTCATCTTCAGTCATGGCGCAATCCTCCCATTTCGTGTGTTGGTTACCTCGGCACCGCCAGGAGCATGGCGTCCAACAGGCGCTTCTCTTCGCTCCCCTTCGGGTACAACGCCGATAGGGCGTTGGCCAGCCGCAGGAACGCCGGGCCCCGGTGCTGCTCGGACTTGATCAGCTCACGCAGGGCATTGGCCTGCCCGCCCGCCTGGAGCAGCATGGCCGCATGCACCCGGTCCAGCGTGGTCGCCCCCTTTTCACCGCCAAGGCGCCCAGAACGCAGAGATTCTTTATCGAGAATGATCTTCGCCTTCCCTCTGCGCCCTCTGGGTCTCTGCGGTAAATCTTCCTTCATCTCAGGGAAGAGCATTGGCTGGACGGAATGCGCAGGGTCTTCCAATATCCAATCCGCAACCGCCTCCGCTCCCTCATCCCCAAAGAGCTGCTTGGCCCGCTCCGGCACGGCCAGCAGCCGCACCACGCCCTTGCGGGTCTCGATGATCCGGCCTTCCCACTTGGGCAGATCGATCCCCAGCGGCTGGGCAAACCGCCGCACCACGTCGAAGACCAGCGAAAACCCCTTCGACCGCCGAGGTGTGGAGGACGCCGACTCTTCCTCCTCTATTTCCTCTGTTTCTTCCATATCTTCTTGGTTCTCTGCGCCCTCTGCGTCTCTGCGGTGAGCCTCGTCGCCGTTGGTGGATTGAAGCGTCCAGAGAAACAGGGCCGTCAGGCGGGCATCTTCCTCTACCGCCCCGGCCGCGCCATTGCGCGCTTTCGCCTCAGCCGTGCCGAGCACCTGTTCAAGGGCCGTGCGGCCAACCACCTCCCAGACCTTCTCCAAGAACTCGGCCAGCGGCACCTCGCGGCCCTCGGCGGTCTCGACTTTGCGGTAGCGGCTGAAAATCTCCAAGGCCGGGCCGATGCAG
>CAZTUO010000475.1:0-2262 GCA_964616355.1 uncultured Nitrospira sp. | reverse complement strand
CTCTGGCGCGCAGCAAAATCCTGGCAATCGTCCCGGCTTAGCCGGAGATTAGGGTCTAGCCGAAGCTGCACTATCATGTCTGCTGGCGGGATGGCCAGCGACCCTGTCGGAGAGAGGACAACGGATGCCATACGTCAGGGGCAACAAGGCGCTGGTGGCTCTCTGCGTGGGAACGCTCCTGTGCGGGCCTGCCCTCGGCTGGGCCGAGGAGCCGGGGCTCGCCGAGCGCATCGCCCTCAAGCTCGTTCGCGGCGCGGCGAACGTTAGCACCGGCTGGGCCGAGCTTCCCAAGCAGGTCACCCTGATCGCGCGCGAGAAGGGCTGGCTCGTCGGAGTGACGCGCGGGACCCTGGAAGGGTTGGGGATGGTCGGGGCGCGCACGATCGCGGGTGCCTACGAGGTCCTGTCCTTCCCTGTGCCGATCCCGCCGCAGTACCAGGCGTTGCTCAAGCCCGACTACGTCTGGCAGCCCGAGCCCGCCGAAGACCAGCCTCCTGCCGCGCCGGTCCCGGCGGAGCCCGCTGCGCATCCCGACACTCTTCAGCGGCCGTGACGGCCCGACATACCTTCCTCACTTCGCCCCTTTCCGCCGGAACAGGTCCGTGCTCAGCGACTGAATCCGGTCCAGGAACAGCACCCCGTTCAGGTGGTCCACCTCGTGCTGGAAGGCGAGGGCTTCGAAGCCCGTCGCGGCCAGCGTAACGGTCCGGCCTTCCGGGGTCAGCCCCTCCACCACCGTCTGCTCGTAGCGCAGGACGTTGCCCGTGTAGGCCGGGACGCTGAGGCAACCTTCCCGGATGAGCCGCTGGCGGTCTTGGTGCAGGATCTGCGGATTCAGCAGGACCACGAGCCCGTGGCCCCGCTCGCCCTTCTTCCGCGCGACGTCCACGACGATGATCCGGAGCAGCACGCCGATCTGCGGCGCGGCCAGCGCGACGCCGGGGGAAGCCTCGAGCGTGTCCAGCAGGTCTTGGATGATGCTGGGGAGGGCCGGGGCGGCGGGCTCCACGGGGGCGGCTCGCGCTTTGAGCGCCGGGTCCGGGTAGAGGCGAATCGGGCGGGCGGCCACGGGCGGACCGGGCTACAGCTCGACGCGCTCGAGCGGGCGAAAGGTCACGTCCACGCCCAGCGCCGGCTTGAGGCGATCGAGCGCCTCCTGGAGCGGTTCGGGCGGAGTGTCCGGGGGGAGGTGGACCTCGAGGACCATCACGTAGACTGGGCGGTCCGGGGCACCGATGACACGGGTGTTCATGTCCGTGATGTTCCCGCCATGGTCGGCGACGCAGCGGGCGACCTGCGCGACGATCCCGGGCTGGTCCGCGCCGTAGACGGAGAGGATGAACTGGGGAACCTCGGCTTCGCGCTCGCCCCGGCGCGCGGCGACCTCGGCGGGAATCTCGCGGCACAGGAGCGTGAGGTGGAGGGGGGCGGTGTGGGGCGCCAGCCGGTCGGCGAGCCGGTCTGGCGGCAGATCGGGCGGCAGGCGCACCATCAGCATCATGGCGAACTCGCCCCGCAGCCGCGTCATGCACGTGTCCTCGATATTGCAGCCGAGGCGGAACAGGCCCTCCGCCAGGGCGGCCACCATGCCGGGGCGGTCCTGGCCGAAGGCGGTGAGCATGGCGAAGCGGATCATGGGATCAGCCCGTCAGCCCATTCATCCTCTTAGTCCGCGTCCTCCTGCTTGCCGGCCGATCGAGTCTCCAGGCCGATGGCCCGCGCCAGCTCCCGGTGGACGCGCGCGACGCGCTCGATCTGGCCCTTGGCGGGAAAGCGCTCGTAGAACCCCTCGACGCGGAACTCCCGCACCTTCTCTTTCCAGGGCATCAGCCGGCGCTCCCAGCGGGCCTGGCGGTCTTTCTCCGACCCTTGCGCCGGGCCCCGGTCCTGGGCGGCTAGGTCGGCGCAGACCCGGACCAGGGCCTTGAGCGTGACGGGTTTGGTGACCATCGAGTTCGGGTGGCCCCAGGCGTCGCCCCAGACTCGCTCGGCCGCCTTGAAGAAATCCCGGACGAGCCCGTAGAAGCGGAGGGCCTCACGCGCGCCGGTGCCCTCCTTCTCGATCTTGCGCCAGTCCCGGGCGATCCATCGGTGCAACTCGTTGAACAGCTCAGCCTGGAGGATCCATTTGTCCTGCCGGCTGCGCCCGCCAAGCCGGTTGATCCGATACCGGAGCGGGCTGTCGGACTCGCCGTAGAGGTGCTCGATGATCCGCGCGGCGAACTTCTTGTCCGGTTCGGCCCAGGAGACCCGCTCGTAGAG
>CAZTUO010000474.1:0-2266 GCA_964616355.1 uncultured Nitrospira sp. | reverse complement strand
GGAGCGCGCGTCCCCTGCCTGGGCGCCCTGCCGCTCGCGTCCGGCCAAGACGGCCACTCCTGCCCCTGAGACGGCCTCGGTGGCGGGGAGCGAGGAAACGCTTCCCCTGCGTTCGGACATCATCTACGACTCGAGCTGCACGAAGCGCAATCAGCCAGGAGGCTAGGCAGCCTCGGCCGCGACTATGCTTCGCACAATCAACATGCGCCGCGGGGTACGCGCTCTCGCGCTCTCCACCGCGCTCGTCGGTGTCGCGGTTCCGCTCCACGCTGCGACCGCAGCGGTCCCGCGTGAGCGCCACCCCACGGCGCTGTCGATGACTTCCGGTCACCTGACGGCCACAGCAAACCGTCGGGGAGCACAAGTGACGGCAGCGGAGCGCACGCTCTTCCTGTTCTCGAGAGCGAGCGCCAAGCCTGGAGAGAGACTGAGCATCCAAACGCAGCAACGCCCCGAGCCCGAGGTTGGGGAGAGAGCGCGTCAGGGCCCGATCCGGCTCTATCTGGTTCCGAAGGCGACGGCTGCCAGTATTCGCTCGCGATTCGACCCACGAGTCTTCTTCATCGGCGCGATGACGCTCGACAGCCGAGGTCGCGGGGCACTGATATTCTCGGTGCCGCCGCTCGAGTCTGGCCCGTATTTGATTGCTGGGTGGTGTGCTCGGTGCCCTGAGAGCAACCAGCCGGCGTTTTTTGTCCAGGCTGTGAACGCAGAAATCCCCGCTCGCTACCGACGGCAGGCTCTCCTTCGAATCTCTTCACCGGACCCCGCGCGCACCTGCTCGGTCACTCTGCCCAATGGGAGCACACCGCCCGGGTTGAGACCCCTCCCGAATTACCACGGCAACGGAATGCTCTGGGCGACGTTGCCGGGTGATGGGATCTACCGCGGGCGCCCCGACACCGACGGCAATTTCTTCGAGAAGATCCTGTGGTACGCCGCAGGCACAAGCGGCGAGCTCCGTGTTACAGCGCGGAGAATCGACGCGCCAGCACCCACGCCTCGCACACAGCCGGTGCCGGGCTCGCCTCCGGGCTTCCGTGGTACAGGCTCATGGGCGACGCGAGTCTGGTTCACGAGCGAGGGGTGCTGGAAAGTGACCGGAAGAATTCGCGACGTCAGTCTCATCTTCATCGCGAGGGTCGTTCGCGCCGAAGGTAGACCCTTGTGAGCGCGGCGGTCAACTAACCAGAGGACCTTGCTTTCGCTCCACTCGGTCCCCCACCCCTCCGGTAGGAGCCACTTGAACCCAAGCACTGGCTTCTCTACGCCAGAACTGGGATCTCATGGCCTTCGCTCTCGCGTCCCTGATGAGGCGCGCACCACGATCGATGGCCGCGATCGCCGATGAGTTCCTGACAAGGCGACCACCGGCGCAGCGAGTGACCAATGTGCTCCTGACGTCGATGATGATCGCATTGAGCCTTCGACTCGGACTATGAATCTCTGCTGGAGACGAGTTGCTGCTCTCTTCATAGGCGCTTGGCTTGCCGTCGGGATGGGAACGACGGCCTCATTGAGTGCCGCCGCTGACGAGGTCATTGTTACCCGTGACACTCTGCGTCTTCCGGGCAGCTGCACGCTTGAAAACCTCGTAGAGCTTGTCGAGGGACTGTTCAACGCATTCAATGGCGGCGACTGGCACACAGTCGAAACTTTGCTTGCTCCGAGCGGATCCGAACCCGGAAATTTCAGAGTCTTCTCTTGGGAACAGGAAGTCGTTCAGGAACGCGATCGGGTCGTGCCCTTTCTGACCGCCTTGCGCAACCGCGGAGAGCGGTTCCGTTTGCTCAGCTTGCTGGCGATGAAAGAATCAGGCGTCAAGTCCTCGGTCGCCATCAACTATGGCGCTTCTGCCGTTCGTGTGGGTAGATCGGCTCGGCAGGTGAGGCTGAATCCCGCTGGCGAAGCTGTTTCTCTGGCCTGAGGGGCTGCGTCGGGAGTTGCGCAGGTAGCGCAGCCGGCCACGGCCGTCAAGCGCTTCGCGCTCGGCTGCGCGGCCCTGCGGGTGACGGCCGCGCCCGGCCACGCTGAAGAGGCACTCAGGCCGGCGGCCGGAGCCGCCGGAGCATGGGAAGGGGGTGACGCGCTGGGAGGCCCTCCGGCAGGCTGCCCTTGTCAGGGAAGCGACCCCAGGAGGACACCATGCGCGTCACCACGGCATGCAACCGCATGCTGCAGGTTCCCGGCGCGAGCGTGCAGAGCATCCGCTTCGAGCGGGAGGGGGTGATCGTGTCGCTGCGCCGACGGGCGCGGCGGCTCGTCT
>CAZTUO010000473.1:0-2267 GCA_964616355.1 uncultured Nitrospira sp. | reverse complement strand
GGCGCATCCGGGCCGCGATCTCCTGGTTGAGCCGCTCGATGAGGCGATCCAAGCTAGCCGAACCCGTCACCCGTTCTTCCCCGGCTTCCCGGCCAACCCGCGGACGGCGATGCCCATAGTAGCGCGGAGGCAGAAGGCGGAACAGCATTATGGGCCGCCGAACGACAAGCATTGCCACTAAGAGGCCCCGGCGACGGAGAACACCCGCCCCAAGATCCTACAGCTGTTCCAAGCCCGATGCTCCGTCGTGCCACTCCGGCGGCGCTACCGGCAAGGCACGGGCCACCCTTGAAGCGCTAGCGCCTGACCCAAGTGGAAGCGTTTAAGCACGTGGAGCGCAGCGAACTCGTCCTGTTTTCTACCTCAGCCCCGACGACCCCTATCCCCTTTGCCGGTTCCGCATCGCTCTGTTCGACCCCAACGAGGCCTACCTCGCCCACTTCGTCGGCCAGCCCCCTATCCAAGCCCTCCCCCTGCAGAAGCAGCCTGCTCAGAGCTTCCTGTACGGGAGCGGTACCAAGAAACAAACTGCTCCGTCGAACGCCGACGGAGGAACTCACCAACGACTCGTCGAACTCACCCTCCCGCCTACAGAGGGAGTGCCAGCTCCATCGGAGTCCGACGAAGGCTCCTGAGGGGGTGGCGACCGTGCGAGATATGCAGGCGCTGCCGCGAGTACGGGACAGCCTATCCTTCCTTTACGTCGAGCACTGCCGCATCGAACAGGAGCACCGCTCGATCGCCGTGTTCGACAAGGATGGCAAGGTCTCCGTACCGTGTGCGTCTTTGCTTGCGCTGCTGCTGGGCCCAGGAACCTCCGTCACCCATTCTGCGATGCGGACCCTGGCCGAGAACGGATGCAGCGTGATCTGGGTGGGTGAAGGCGGGGTCCGCGTGTACGCCAGCGGTCTGGGTGAGACTCGGTCTGCGCGGAACCTGCTGCTCCAAGTTCAGCACTGGGGCGACCCAGTTGCCCGGATTCGCGTCATACGAAGGATGTACGAGATCCGGTTTTCCGAACCTCTCGACCCGAGTCTAACCCTTCAGCAGATCCGAGGCCGCGAGGGGCTCCGCATCCGTGAAGCCTATGCCCGGGCCAGTCGGGAGACCGGAGTGCCGTGGCAAGGGCGTTCGTACGCCCGTGACCGTTGGGCGGCTGCCGACCCCATCAACCGTGCTCTGTCCGCTGCGAACAGCTGCCTATATGCGATATGCCACGCGGCGATCGTCTCATGCGGCTTCTCGCCAGCTCTGGGCTTCATCCACACGGGAAAAATGTTATCCTTTGTCTACGACATCGCAGACCTCTACAAAACGGAGATCGTCGTGCCGCTGGCATTTCGTACCACCGCTGATGGTACGGACCAGCTTGAGACCCGCATCCGCCGCGCCTGCCGGGAGGCGTTTGCCGAGGCCAGGCTCCTGACGCGTGTGGTCACGGATCTGGCCCGTCTCTTCGACGTGGCCGAGGAGGAGCTGGTCGACAAAGGCGAAGCTGACACTGAGGTCAGTGGTGCCGGGCTGTGGGATCCGGAGGCCGGCCTCGTGGCCCAGGGCGTCAATTGGGGAGAAGGTCAGGGCCAGAAGGGAGAGTCCCATGGTGGTGCTGATACTGGAGCGCGTGTCTCCCGCGCTTCGGGGCGAGCTGAGCCGGTGGATGCTTGAGTTGCATCCCGGGGTGTTCGTCGGCACCCTCTCCGCTTTGGTACGGGACCGGTTATGGGCCAGGGTGACGGAGCGAGTAGGGGGAGGGGCAGCTATCCTGGTATGCAGCTCCCGTAGGGAGCAGGGTTTCGACATCCGGACCTTCGGGGTGGCGTCCCGCAGCATCGAGGACTTCGACGGCCTCTTACTGGTCAGGACACCCGTCGACTGAGCCGAGCCTGACTTCCATGCGGTGCGAAAAGTGTCACCCCTAAGGGGAGGCGAAATCGCAAGAACGAGCGAGATCTTCCAGGGAAGTCCCCGCGCACGCGGGGGTGGACCGTGGCTCTCGCCCACCCGGCTTTCGTCATGTTGAGAAGTCCCCGCGCACGCGGGGGTGGACCGCTCGTAGGCACCGAACATCCCGCCCCTCATCGAGAAGTCCCCGCGCACGCGGGGGTGGACCGTACCTCAGCTCCCTGCCCGAGGGCCCCGGATCCGAAGTCCCCGCGCACGCGGGGGTGGACCGTGCTCCGGATGATTGCCGCCGCTCCCCCGGGCGAAGTCCCCGCGCACGCGGGGGTGGACCGTCCGAGGAGGAAGGACAAGCGATGCACTTTTCG
>CAZTUO010000472.1:0-2269 GCA_964616355.1 uncultured Nitrospira sp. | reverse complement strand
TGAAGAGGACATTCCTACTTTGGCAGAAGCGGACATTATCATTTTGGGATTACAGTTCGATTGACCGGGCGCGGGCGCTCTGCTACAGTACGTCGCTCGATGCCGCGCGCCTACCCTGTCACCTCCTGAAGTCCTCGTGGCCGAGCCTCTCCCCGAATCGGAGCGCGGCCGGATCGGCATTGACGAGTCCGGCAAGGGCGACTACTTCGGTCCGCTCGTGATCGCCGCCGTGTTCGTGGACCGCGCCGCGGAGAGCGATCTCCGGCTCATGGCAGTCCGGGACAGCAAGCGGATCGCGGACGGCCGCATCCTGGAGATGGCCCCGGATATCCGGCTGGTGTGCCCGCACAGCGTCGTCGCGATCGGCCCGCAGCGCTACAACGAGCTGTACGAGAAGATCCGGAACCTGAACCGGCTCCTGGCTTGGGGCCACGCCCGCGCGCTGGAGAACCTGCTCGAGCGGGTGGACTGCGCGCTTGCGATCTCCGACCAGTTCGGCGACGAGCGGTTCGTCCTGAACGCCCTCCTGGAGAAGGGTAAGCGGATCCGCCTCGTCCAGCGGCCCAAGGCCGAGGCGGACCTGGCCGTCGCCGCTGCCTCCATCCTGGCGCGCGCCGAGTTCCTGCTGCGCTTGAAGCGGTTGTCGGAGGAGGTTGGCACGACCCTGCCGAAGGGGGCCTCCAGCGCCGTGGAGCTGGCCGCGCGGATGGTGGTGAAGAAACACGGGCGGGAGCGGCTCCGCACGGTCGCCAAGCTGCACTTCAGGACGACCCAGGCGGTGCTCGCCGCGGGATCGGAGGCTTAATCCGCGTCTTCCTCCGCCTCCGGGACCCGGGCCGCGATCGTGACCGGCTCCCCGTCCCAGTAGAGGATCCGTTGGCAATAGCTGCACGCCACGAGATCCTCGGAGCGCTTGACCTCCGCCACGAGCTGCGGCGGAAGCTGGAGCCGGCAGCCCTGGCAGATGCCGCCACGGACCGGGACCACGGCCAGGTCCTTCCTGGTCGCCTTGAGCTTGGCGTAGCGGTCGAGCAGGGTCTGCTCCAGCCTGCGGGCCACCGCTTGTTGGCGCTCTTCGAGCTGGGCGAGCTCGGACGTGAGTGCGGCTGCAGCCGCTTCCAGCCTGGCCTTTTCCTGCACGAACACCCGCTCGGCTTCGGCGACCCGGTTCTCCACCTGGCGGAGTTCCTGCTGGTCCTTCTCAATCCGCTCCATCAGCAGGAGGATCTGCTCCTCAATCTCCCCCTTCCGCCGGTTCGCCATCTCGATCTCGAACAGGTGGGCCTGGTACTCCTTGTTCGTCCTTAGCTCGCTCAGCCGGCCGCGGAGCTTCTCCACCTGCGCCTCATGGGCTTCCAGCTCACGCTCGCGGTCCCGGCGCTCCTTGGTCAGCGCCTCGAGCGACTTGGCGACCTCCGCCAGGCGGACCCGGGCTTCCTTGAGCGGAGCTTCGGCGGCCTGGATCAACTCCGGGGTCTTCCGCTGATGCTCCCGGATCTCCAGGATCTTCAGATCCAGGGTCTGCAGCTCGATGAGCGCGGGAAGCTGGGGATTCAATGCTGCCTCTGCGGTCGTCTCGGGACCAGGTCTCGCGCGGCCACGAACGGGACCTCCCGGCCCGAACGGGTGGTGGGCCCACCAGGACTCGAACCTGGGACCAACTGATTATGAGTCAGCCGCTCTGACCACCTGAGCTATGGGCCCGCTGTTACAGGCTCTCGACGAAGCTCCGGAGCTTCTTGCTGCGGCTCGGGTGGCGGAGCTTCCGGAGCGCCTTAGCCTCGATCTGCCGGATCCGCTCACGGGTGACCTCGAAGTCCTGCCCCACCTCCTCGAGCGTGTGGTCTGTGCTCTCACCGATCCCGAACCGCTTCCGGAGCACCTTCTCCTCGCGGGGTGTCAGCGTCTCCAGGGCGCTGTTGATCTGCCGCTGCAGGTCGTAGCGGATCGCCGCGTCAAGCGGCGAGATCGCCTTCTTGTCCTCGATGAAGTCACCCAGATGGCTGTCCTCTTCCTCGCCGATCGGCGTCTCCAGTGAGATGGGCTCCCGGGCGATCTTCAGGATCTTGCGAACCTTTTCGAGCGGCAGGTCCATCCGCTCAGCGATCTCCTCGGGGGTCGGCTCGCGGCCCAGCTTCTGGACCAGGTGGCGCGACACGCGGATGAGCTTGTTGATCGTCTCGATCATGTGCACCGGGATGCGGATCGTGCGGGCCTGGTCGGCGATCGCCCGCGTAATCGCCTGCCGGATCCACCAGGTCGCGTAGGT
>CAZTUO010000471.1:0-2275 GCA_964616355.1 uncultured Nitrospira sp. | reverse complement strand
CGCCCACCGAGTGGTCGCCCTGGAGGATGCAGCCGGGATACTTCCACGTAATGGCCGATCCAGTCTCGACCTGCGTCCAGGAGATTTTCGAGTACGCCCCCAGACACTTGCCTCGCTTGGTGACGAAATTGTAAATGCCGCCGCGGCCTTCTTCGTCACCGGGATACCAGTTCTGAATGGTGGAGTACTTGATCTCGGCGCGGTCCAGGGCCACCAGCTCCACCACGGCGGCATGCAGCTGATTTTCATCCCGCATGGGGGCCGAACACCCTTCGAGGTAGCTCACGTAGCTGCCCTCGTCGGCTACGATGAGCGTGCGCTCGAACTGCCCCGTGGCCTGGGCGTTGATCCGGAAGTAGGTGGACAGTTCCAGGGGGCAGCGTACGCCCTTGGGGATGTAAGCGAACGAGCCGTCCGTAAAGACGGCGGAGTTCAGCGCGGCGAAGAAGTTGTCGTTGTACGGCACGACCGATCCAAGCCATCGGCGGACCAGGTCGGGGTACTCGCGGATGGCTTCAGAAATGGGAAGGAAGATGACGCCGGCCTTGGCGAGCGTCTCCTTGAAGGTGGTAGCCACCGAGACGCTATCGAAGACGGCGTCCACGGCCACGCCAGCCAGGCGCTTCTGCTCGGAGATGGGTATGCCCAGCTTCTCGAACGTTTCCAGCAGCTTGGGATCCAGCTCGTCCAGGCTCGTCGGCTGGGTGCGCTGCTTGGGCGCCGCGTAGTAATGGATGGCTTGGTAGTCAATGGGACCGTACTTCACGTTGGCCCACTTGGGCTCCGCCATCTTGAGCCACTGTCGGTAAGCCCGTAACCGCCATTCGAGCATCCAGTCTGGTTCGCCCTTCTTCTGAGAGATCAGCCGGATGATGTCCTCGTTCAGGCCGGCAGGGGCGAGTTCGCTCTCGATGTCGGTGACGAAGCCGTACTTGTAGGGCTGGAGAACCCGGGCCTCAATACTCGTCATGCCTGTCCCTCCTCCACCGGACGATCCCCTCCGCCCCCGGCCATTTGCACCAGGCTCACGGAGTACTCACAGGCGTTGCATCCCGCCACGATGTGGCTCTTCCGCTCGACCTCGCGGCCCAGCACGTCCTCCAGGAACCGGAGTTCTTCGTGGCAAACCTCCGGGAAGCGCGCCGCGACCGCATGCATAGCACAGTTATGCTCGGCGATGCGGACAGCCGTCCCGTCGGTAGTCCACTCCGCCATAAAGCCTTGGCGCGAGAGAGACTCCGCCACCGCCGCCAGGCGTTCCTCCAAGCTGGCCTGGCGCAGGCGCGATTTGAGCTTCTCGGCTTCCTCGCCGAAATGCTCCGCAAAAAAGCGGCGCACGGCCTCTCGCCCCCCTTGGCGCTCCACAAATGCCAGGGCCGCCGTGAGGGCCTCCTCGTACCGCTTGGGGAAGAGCGCCTCTCCGTCCTCGGTCAGGCGGTACACGAAGGTGGGAGCACCCTGGCCCCGCTGCTCTCGCTGGTAGACCACCAAGCGCTCGAGTTCCAGCTCCCTCAAGTGCCGGCGCACAGCGGTGGCCGACACCCCGTGGCGCTGGGCCAGCTCCCGGGCAGTAAGCGGCTGGTGCCGCTTCAACTCCAGGAGAATCTGCCCTCTAAGTCCTTTGTGCGTGGTCAGTCCACGCGGAACGATGTCCACGGGGCAAAATCTAGCAGCGGCAGCCCGGTTTTGCAAACTTAAAGAACGTTTTTGTTCTCTATTTCCTAACCCATTGGGTAGTGGCCAATTCCGGCGGACGGCCCGCCATATGGATACATGCTTTCCCCCTGCTGCACCCTGCTGCCTTCCTCGAGGCCAAGTGGCGCCCGGCTTAGAGGGATCTCGGGGACTGCACCATGTGCTGGACGGGGAAGCACTTGCGCTCCGGGCTCACGCTTGGCGGGGTGGCTCATGGGGAGGTGAGCCGGAAGCGCGGATCAAGTTCTCGTACGCCTCGGGGGTGTCTAGGTCTTCGAGGATAGCTGGATCCGCTACCGGCACTTCGAAGACGCGGCTCCGGTTGGCGCGCACGACCGCCTTGGCACCGAGTTCGGCCGGGGCGGCCAGTAGCTCGTCAAAGACGGCTCGAGCGAACAGGACGGGGTGACCTCGCTTTCCCTCGTAGGTAGGGATAACGATTGGCGCCCCGGACTCGCGATAGGCCTCGAGCACTTGCTGGACGGTAGCGATCCGAACGTGGGGCTGATCTACGGGCCAAACCACCGCAGCGTCAACCGGACGGTTGAGCAAGATGTCCAGACCTATCCTCAAGGACCCG
>CAZTUO010000470.1:0-2279 GCA_964616355.1 uncultured Nitrospira sp. | reverse complement strand
CGGCACCGCCCAGGCCAGCATCCAGTGGAACACCCTGGGCTTCGCCAGTGACGTCCCTGTGCGCGTCGTCGTGGACCCCTTCAACCGGCTGGCGGAGACGGATGAGACCAACAACGAGGCCGCCACGAACATCTTCATCCTCACCCGGCCAGACCTGCACGTGCCGGCCATTGAGCTATCGGACGACGAGCCCGTGGTCGGCCAACCGGTCACGGTCACCGTGACCATCCGCAACGCCGGCCAGACCGCCGCCGGCATGTCGGCTCTGGCGCTGTACGATGGCAACCCGGCGAGCGGTGGCACGCTCATCGGCGAAGGCACGCCCAGCGTGGCCGGCGAAAGTGAGACCGTGGTGACCTTCCCCTGGACGCCGACGGCGCCCGGCCCCTACCGCCTCTTCGCCCGGGTGGATCGGGACGACGCGGTGGACGAGTACGACGAGGGGAACAACGACGCCTGGCGGGATGTGTACGCCGGCCTGGCCAGCCCGGTGCTGCTGGACAGCGGCGGGGCGACGGACCGGGCCTACGACGCAGCCCTGGGATATGGCTACGTGACCCCGGCGACCAACGTCATCAGCTACTGCGGCCCCGACATGGAGCAAACCGCCCGCAGCGCGTCCGGCGGCCGTATCGAGTACCGCTTCGACCACCTCCAGCCGGGCCACTTCTACCACCTGGACCTGGTCCTCTACGAGTGCGATGGGCTGGGCCGACAGGAACGGGTGCTGGTGGACGGCATGGAGATGGCCTCCCCCGTGAACCTGGGGGACGGCCAGGTCCATCGCCTCTCCCTGCGCCTGGACCCCGCCCTCTACGCCGACCGCAGCGTGACCGTGGCCATCGAGGAGGTGCAGGGGAACGACGCGCTGGTCTCGGCCGTGGCGCTGTACGACATTGACTACCGCTACGCCGATGCCGGCAGCGGTCGGGACCCGGCATACCCCGCCGTCGGCGAGCGCCCCTACGGCTGGCTGGACGGCGTGGCCCAGACCCCCTGGGGCACCCTCCCTTACCAGAGCCGGCGCATAGACCTGGGCGATGCTGACCCCGGCGACGATCCGGACAACGAGCTGCGCTACCGCTTCGACGGGCTCAAGCACGCCCGTTACAACCTGCTCCTCACCTTCTACAACCGGGCGACCCCCGATCCGGCCCTGCGCGTGACCGTGGACGGCGTGTCCGTGACCGCCGAGTTCGTCGTCCCCTACAACACCCGCCTGGACAAGACGGTGCCCATCCCGCCCAGCCTCTATGCGGAGGACGGGAGCATCGTGGTGGGCATCGTGCGCACCAACGCCCAGGTGGGCGGCTTCGTCAACGAGATCGCCCTGGAGGAGGAGACCTTGCCTCAGCCCACAGAGGGGTGCCACGTGCGCATCACCCCCTACGTCACCTACGCCTACGGCACGGTGAACGTGACGGGCAACCCTGCACCACCGGGCACCCTGATCGAGGCGCTCAACCCGCGTGGGGACGTGGTGGGCTGTTTCGTGGCTCAGACCGAAGGGTACTACGGCCTGATGGCCATCTACGGCGAGGACGCCACGGCCAACCCGCCCATCCCCGGCATGCGCGACGGCGAGACGGTGCGCTTCCGGGTGGGCGGTCAGGAGGCGGTCGCCGCACCGCTCCTGGTCTGGCGCAACGACCGGGACATCCACGAGGTGAACCTGGACGTCGGCGTCGGCGCGCAGCAGGCCATCGCCCTGGCCTCGGGCTGGAACCTGGCCTCCTTCCGGCTGCAGCCGGCCTCCACGGCCGTGCGCGACGTGTTGCAAAGCATCGCCGGCCGCTACGACATGGCGCTGGGGGAGCAGGGCGCGTACGTGGTGGGCCTGCCTGACGAATTCCAGTCCTTGCACGAGATGCATCCCACCAGGGCCTATTGGGTCCGGGTGACCGATCCCCAGGGCGCCACCTGGCAGCTTCAAGGCCAGCGGCTGGCCCCCACCCACCCCATCACCCTGACGGCCGGCTGGCGCTGGGTGGGCTACCTGCCGGAGGTCATCCTGCCCATCACCGTGGCGCTGGGGAGCATCGCAGGGCAGTACGACATGGTGCTGGGGGAGCGGGGAGCCTACGTGGTGGGGCTGCCCGACCAGTTCCAGTCGTTGCGGGAGATGGGCCCGGGCGAGGGGTACCTGATCCGCATGACCGCCGACGGGGTGCTGAGCTACCCGGCCGGGGAGCCGGCGAGCGCGGGAGCTGGGGAGCAGAGGGGCAGAGGAGCGGAGGAGCAGGGGAGCGGAGGGGCGGTGATCACCTCTGCACCTCCGC
>CAZTUO010000469.1:0-2281 GCA_964616355.1 uncultured Nitrospira sp. | reverse complement strand
CAAGGCGTCGCTGGTTCAAACCTTGCCGGTGGCCGCTTCGTCTCTTCGAACCATCGGAACGGCGAATCGGCGCGTATCGGGCTTGCCGTGTCGCACACCCGCCATGGCGGAAACCGCGACCGGCCGCCCTTCCAGCCGCAACAACATCCCTCGCCCCTTGGGGGAGAGGGAAGGCGTGCGGGGAGAACGAAGATGCATCTGATGCCGAGGGAGCAGGAGAAGCTGCTGATCTACGTGGCGGCACAGCTTGCCAAGGATCGGAAGGCGCGCGGGCTCAAGCTGAACTATCCCGAGACAGTGGCCTATCTGACCGCGGCGATCCTGGAGGGGATCCGAGACGGCCGCAGCGTCGCCGACCTGATGAGCTACGGCGCCACGCTGCTCACCCGCCAAGACGTGATGCCGGGCGTCCCGGAGATGCTGCCGGAGCTACAAGTCGAGGGCACCTTCCCGGACGGCACCAAGCTGGTCACGGTGCACCAGCCGATCCGGTAGCGAGTCCTCAGGAGATGGGTGCGGTCTGCCAGTGGAGAGGGAGCCGCCCGGGGGAGGGCATCAACCTGCCGCTGACACGGGCGATCGCGGATCGCCGCGGAAACGGTGGCTTACGCAAACAATCGTGACGCTAAGGGACCATGCCCTGTTCACAGGGCTTCCTGACAGGTAGGTCTGGAACGAGGGACGTATCACGATGGGTGCAAAAACAGAGCGCACAGGTTCCAAGCCCGTGGCAAAGACAGAGCCCTCCGCAAAGGGCAAATTGAGGACTCAAGCCGCCGCGACGGTCGCCGAGGTCATCCCCGGCGAGGTCATCTTGGGAGAAGGCGAGATCGAAGCGCTCAAGGGCCGCAGGACGGTGGAGCTGACCGTGGCCAATACGGGGGACCGGCCGATTCAGGTCGGCTCCCACTGCCACTTCTTCGAGGTGAACCGCGCGCTGCGCTTCGATCGGGAAAAGGCCTTCGGCTTTCGGCTCCAGGTGCCGGCCGGGACGGCGGTCCGGTTCGAGCCGGGGGAGGAGAAGCGTGTCACCCTGGTTGCCTTCGGCGGCAACCGGGTGGCCTACGGGATCAACGGCTTGGTGAACGGCCGGCTGGACGATCCGGAAATCCACGCCAGGGCCCTCAGACGAGCCAGAGAACTCCGATTTATTTAGACGAGATAGCATTCACACGGCATGGCTTCCCTGACATGCTAACCCTTCCAGGAGAGGCCCGACGATGAAAATCCCGCGCCGCCAGTACGCCGACCTCTACGGCCCGACCGCCGGCGACCGGGTCCGTCTCGCCGACACAGAACTGCTCATTGAGGTCGAGCGCGACCTGACGACCCCGGGTGAAGAGGCGAAGTTTGGCGGCGGCAAGGTGATCCGCGACGGGATGGGCCAGTCGCCGGCCGCGACCCGCGCGCGCGGGGCGCTCGACACGGTCATCACGAACGCGATCATCCTGGATTACTGGGGCATCGTGAAGGCCGACATCGGGATCCGGGACGGGCGCATCGCCGGGATCGGCAAAGCGGGCAACCCCGACCTGATGGAGGGGGTCACGCCGGGGATGGAGGTCGGCCCAGGCACCGAAGTCATCTCGGCCGAAGGCAAGATCGTCACCGCCGGCGGGATCGACACCCACATCCATTTCATCTGCCCGCAGATCATCATCGAGGGCCTGGCGGCCGGGCTGACCACGTTGATCGGCGGCGGGACCGGCCCGGCCACGGGGACGAACGCGACGACCTGCACACCGGGCGCCTGGAATCTCCACCGCATGCTGGAAGCGGCCGAGGGCTTCCCGATCAACCTCGGCTTCCTGGGCAAGGGGAACGCGGCGCTCCCGGAGGCCCTGGCCGAGCAGGTGGAGGCGGGCGCCCTGGGGCTCAAGCTCCACGAGGACTGGGGCACGACGCCGGCGGCGATCTCCACCTGCCTCGACGTCGCCGAACGCTACGACGTCCAGGTCGCCATCCACACCGATACCTTGAACGAGGCTGGCTTCGTGGAGGATAGCATCAAGGCCTTTGCGGGACGGACGATCCACACCTTCCATACCGAGGGCGCCGGGGGCGGCCACGCGCCGGACATCATCAAGGTCTGCGGCGAGCCCAATGTGCTCCCGTCCTCGACGAACCCGACGATGCCCTTCACCGTGAACACGATGGACGAGCACTTGGACATGCTGATGGTCTGCCACCACCTGAACCCGCGGGTGCCCGAGGACATCGCCTTTGCGGAATCCCGGATTCGGCGGGAGACCATCGCGGCCGAGGATATCCTGCACGACAT
>CAZTUO010000468.1:0-2290 GCA_964616355.1 uncultured Nitrospira sp. | reverse complement strand
CGCGCGCACCAGCGCGCGCTGCCGGAGGACGACCTCCTCGGCGCACAGCCCGAGGTGGCGGGCCACGTCCGCTTCCTGGACCATCCCGACGGCCACCGCCTCGCCGTGGAGCAGGGACCGGTACCGGCCCAGCGATTCGAGCGCGTGCCCGATCGTGTGGCCGTAGTTCAGGATGCGTCGCCGGTCCGCCTCGCGCTCATCCTCGCCCACCACCGCCGCCTTGATCTCGCAGGAACGCGCGATCACATGGATGACCGGCTCCCGCTCCATTTTCAGGAGGGCGTCCATGTGCCCCTCCAAATAGGCGAAGAACGTCTCGTCCGCGATCATCCCGTACTTGATGACTTCGGCCAGCCCAGCGATCCACTCCCGCGGCGGGAGTGTCCGGAGCGTCTCGGGGTCAATCAGCACCGCCCGGGGCTGGTGAAAGGCCCCGATCAGGTTCTTCCCCAGCGCGTGATTGACCCCGGTCTTACCCCCGACGCTCGAGTCCACCTGGGCGACCAGCGTGGTCGGGACCTGGACGAAGGGGATGCCGCGCACGTAGATGGCCGCGGCGAACCCGGCGACATCCCCCACGACCCCGCCGCCCAGCGCGACCAGCAGCGAGCCGCGTTCGAAGCGCGCCCGCGCCAGCTCGTCCAGGATCCGGGAGACCGTGCGCAAGGCCTTCCCCCGCTCCCCGCCCGTGACAACCACCTGCCGGGTCTCGTAACCGGCGTTCCGCAACGACCGGGCGACCCGCGCCCCGTATAAGCGGGCCACGGGCGGATCCGTCACGACCGCAACCTTGCCCGAGAGGCCGAGCGCGCGCAAGCGCGGCCCGATCTCCGCCAGCAGCCCGGGACGGACGACGATGTCGTACGCCCGCTCCCCAAGCCTCACAGGGACCCGGTGTTCTCCGTCTGCATCCATCGCGTCGTGTCCAGCCACAGACCACAGCCGACCCCGGTCCGGGCGTCGCCGGACACCGGTTTCGGTCCACGCAAGGGGCTCGATGTTGTGGCACCCGAGAGAGAGACCAGCGCGGTCAGGCCAGGGGGGATAGTAGCATACGTGAGCCAAAACTAAAAGGTTTTGACGTAGGCCAGGTAGGCGTCGAAGTTCCGCTTCATCTCGTCCAGGCTATCGCCGCCGAATTTCTCGACCATGGCGCAGGCCATCTCGAAGGCGACCACGGCCTCCCCCACCACGCCGGCCGCCGGGACGGTGCAGATGTCCGAGCGCTCCACCGTCGCGTCAAAGGGCTCCTTGGTCTGGATGTCCACGCTTTTCTTGGGGTTGTACAGCGTGGAGATGGGCTTCATGGCGACCCGGAGCACGATCGGCTCCCCGTTGGTGATTCCCCCCTCCAAGCCGCCGGCGTTATTGGTGGTCCGGACGAAGCCTCGACCCGGCTCGTAGAAAATCTCGTCATGCACCTCCGAGCCGAAGCGGCGCGCCGCCTCGAAGCCCAGCCCGATCTCCACGCCCTTCATGGCCTGGATGCTCATCAGCGCCATGGCTAAGCGAGCGCTCAACCGCCGGTCCCACTGCGCGTAGCTCCCCAGCCCCACCGGCGGATTTGTGACGACGACCTCGAAGACGCCGCCCAGCGTGTCCCCCCGGTGCTTCGCGGTCCGGATCAACTCAACCATCTTGACGCCGGCGTCAGGGTCCGGCGAACGCACCTCCGACGCCTCCGCCAACTCGTAGGACCGCAGCGGGTCTTCGGCCCGGTTGGCCACCACGCCTCCGATCTCGACGGTGTAGCTCACCACCCGGATCCCGAACTCGGCCAGCAGGGCCTTGGCCACGCCGCCGACCGCGACCCGGATCGCGGTCTCGCGGGCGCTGGCCTTCTCCAGCACGTTCCGGATATCGCGATGGCCGTACTTGATGGCGCCGACCAGATCGGCGTGCCCCGGCCGCGGGCGCGTCACGACCTTCTCCGGCGGCACCGCTCCCGGTTCGGCCGCCATGACCTCCTTCCAGTTCTCCCAATCCTTGTTGGCGATCAACAGCCCGATCGGGCTCCCCAGCGTCCGGCCCTTGCGGACGCCGCAGGTGAACTCCACCCGGTCCTCCTCGACTCGCATCCGGCCACCTCGGCCGTAGCCCTTCTGGCGACGGGCCAGGTCCTGGTTGATGACCTCGGCGGTCAAGGGCAGGCCGGCCGGGACGCCTTCCACAATCGCCAGGAGACACTTGCCGTGCGATTCGCCCGCATTCAGGTACCGTAGCATGGGAGTCTCCGACGCCTCAGCTCTTGACGATCGTGGGGGTCAGGAAAATCAGGAGCTCGTTCTTG